>JAYVLG010000125.1:0-61567 GCA_043759595.1 Sulfurirhabdus sp.
GCTGATGGCATTATGTGGGGTTGGACCAGCCAGGGGTCGGGTATGGGTAACACTAATCAAAAAAAATTACGGGCGTTTCCGGATGAGAACTAAATAACAAAACCTCACTAATTTATTATGTGACTCATCAACTCTGAACCTCTGCGATTAATGTACAAAGTTGATTACGCGCAACCAGTCTGCGCCCCACCGCCGGTGCAGTATGAGCCACGGCAATCGCCCGGCATCAGTTTGTTTTTGTCGCTCGATATCCGGTGGCAGAGGTATTCCGTTCGCATTCCCCAAGTCTAAGACCAGATTTCGCTAAATTGGTTTTGGACTTTGATGGGTAGCCCCGCTGCTTGCAAATGGTCAACGCAGCTTCGTCGCTACGTTCACGAGGAACATGTTGGCAGTTTGAGGAGCGCAGCCAGACCCGCGAAAACTATCGTCAAGTAGTATCTGGCTTCAATGTGGTAATCGCTACCGCGGTCGTCATATGAGCACCACGATACCCTAAATTCCTCGCCGTTCTATCGACGTGAATGTTGCTGTGACTGAAAATCGTGCCGGTTCCGTGACTGGAACGAAAACATTGACGATTGATGTTTTTGTGCATGGTTGCGCAGGCGTTTAAGTTTGCCTTAAGGTGCCCGTTCCAGTTAGAAAGACTGAATGCCTGCCCTTATTAATTCAGACAGGTTGCCAGGCACGACGTGCAGTCTGTGCGATAGCGCACAGATATCCCCTGGTGTTTCGAATATCCTGCAGGACAATACGATGCACCCGCGCCGATTCGAGGAAATGCCGAGTCTGATTCTTTAATGTATTCTGAATTTGTGGAGCTCCGGCCGTACTGTGACCAATGTGCCTGCAAACAAGCAGCAAATTTCCGCGACCTCGTCCCCGCCAACGATTGTCGTCAGCGGCGATGGCGATCGCCTCGCGCTAGCAGGTGAGCTGGAAATAGCCACGCTCGCCGAAGCAAAGACTTCCCTGAAAAAATGGTCGAAGCAAGGATCCTCGCGCGCGCTTGATATTGCTGGGCTAGACAGCCTCGATACACCGGGTGCGCTGTTTCTGTGCGGTTTGCGTGACAAGGGTGTGGAACTCACCGGTATTCGCGACAAACACCGGGCTCTGCTCGATCTCATCTGTGGGCTCGATCTCAAGCCATTACCGAAAGTCGAAGTCGTTCCCCAGTGGCGTCAGATCATCATCCAGATCGGCAAGGGCGTGCACGATATCAGGCACGAGACGCTCGACGTCATCACCTTTGTTGGACGTACGGCGAGCTGGACTACTAACGCCCTGATGCACCCGCACTGCCTGCGTCCGGCTTCGATATCGCGGCATGTGGCGGAAACCGGTATTCATGCGCTGCCCATCATCGGCTTAATGGCCTTCATGATCGCGATCGTTATCGGCTACCAGGGGGTGGCCCAGCTGCGTCCTTATGGCGGTGAGGACTTCACCATCAACCTGGTGGCGGTGTCGGTATTGCGTGAAATGGGTGTGCTGATCACGGCCATCATGGTAGCAGGACGTTCTGGCTCTGCTTTCACCGCCGAAATCGGCGTCATGCAGACGCGAGAGGAAATCGACGCGCTTAAGGTAATGGGGATCGAGCCCATGCAGATGCTGGTGGTACCGCGGGTGATCGCGCTTGTTATCACTCTGCCGCTGCTCACGTTCTTCGCCGACATCATGGGTCTGATCGGAGGCGCCGCAATTTCTCAATTCCTGCTCAATGTATCGCCGACACAATACCTGACACGCTTGCCGCACGTCATCGATGGTAGCGATCTCTTTGTTGGTCTGTTCAAGGCGCCGATCTTTGCTTTCTTCATTGCCATCGTCGGCTGCATGCATGGGCTCCGGGTGAGCGGCTCGGCGGAGAGTGTCGGCCGGGAGACTACCCGCGCCGTGGTGAAATCGATTTTTATCGTCCTTGCACTCGATGCATTTTTCTCCATCTTGTTTGAGAGGCTAGGCGTATGACCACCCGGACCAAAGCGCATGCCGAGCTGATCCTTTCCGCACGAGGAATCGTCAACCGATTCGGCAAGCAGGTGGTACACGACAATCTCAACCTCGATATCGTGCGCGGCGAAATCATCGGCATTGCCGGCGGATCTGGATCGGGTAAGTCGGTGTTGCTCAAAACGCTGGTTGGCCTGCACCAGCCGGATGCCGGCGAAGTTCTCCTTAACGGCAAGGCGGTTCAATCTATCGGCGCGGCGGAAAAGGCTTCTCTCATCGGCGTGCTGTTTCAGCAAGGCGCATTGTTTTCCTCGCTGTCGGTCGCGCAGAACATCATGTTGCCGATGCGCGAACATACGGCGCTACCGGTCAAGGAGCAGGAGGAGATCGCAGCGATGAAACTGGCGCTTGCCGGATTGCCGGCAGACAGCGGTATCAAGTTTCCCTCCGCGCTTTCCGGCGGCATGGTGAAGCGCGCCGCGTTCGCGCGGGCGCTTGCGCTCGACCCGAAAATTCTTTTTCTCGATGAACCGACTTCCGATCTCGATCCGATCGCCGCAAGTGGCATCGACGTGCTGATTCGGCAGCTCAATGATAGCCTCGGCATTACCGTCGTTATCGTCACGCACGATCTCTCGACCCTGTTTACTATCTGCGGCCGCATCGCCGTGCTGGTCGACAGAAATGTAACCGTCGATACGGCGGACAAGCTGATGAAATCCGACCACCCGTGGATTCACGAATTTTTTCACGGGCCGCGTGCGGAAGGCGCAATGAAAGCAAGGAAACTAAGCCATGGAAACTGACAAGCACTATTTCTTCGAGGGGCTATTTATCATCGTGTTCTTCGTTGCTGCAGCATTTTTTGCCGTGTGGCTGGGAAGCACAGGGCGCCATGATGATGTGCTCTACCGCATTCATTTCTCCGAATCGGTAAGCGGGCTTACGGTAGGCGATCCGGTGAAATACCGGGGTGTCGATGTCGGCACGGTCAAGTCGATAATCATCGACCCTGACAATTTGAGACTGGTGCTTGTGGATGTGAGATTGCGCAAGGAAACCCCGGTCAAGACTGATACCCGGGCCAGCCTCGCGCTGAAAGGCATTACTGGTGTCATCTTTATCGAATTGAACGGTGGCGACCCGGCGGCGAAGACCCTGCTTGCGGTCACGCCCCAGGACAAGATTCCCGAGATTCCATCGGAAAAAACCGGCCTCAAAGCCATGCTCGACGATCTGCCGAAACTGGTCGATAAATTCGGCGCCATGGAGGATCAGATTAAGAAAGTCGTGACGAACGTCGGTGCGTTGACGGACAAGGTCAAGGCCAACCCTTCTCTGCTGCTTAAACGTCCCGAGAAAGAAAGCAAGGATGCCGGAACGAAGTGGTAATAAATCTTGGTACGTTACTGAGGATTCTCTGTAGATTTGCGAGCAGATTTGGTTCACTTTAGTCATAAATTTGCGTTCAAATGACCTAGCCTTGGGTGTGGAAATTAAAGAGATGTCACGACGTTGCGAATGACAGCATGAATCAGGATAGCATGCAAATGGTGGGTCAGTGTGGCGCATAATTCAATACACTAGCAGGCAAAGCAGTCGCTCAGTCAGTGTTTAACATCGAGCAAAAGCAGTCACTTGACGTTTGTGTCAGTGTAATCATCAAGGAGCCATATTTGTGAAGGCTGGTGTATGATATGTAAGCCCCCTGATTTAAAGGGGTCTATAAAAAATTCATGGAGATAATCGATATGAACAAATCTGAATTAATTGATGCTATTTCTGCCAAAGTACCTGACGTTTCCAAGCGTGCTATTGGTGATTGTATTGCCGCTTTCACAGACACGGTCAGCAATAGCTTAAAGAAAGGTGATGTGGTGATGTTAGTGGGTTTCGGGTCTTTCAAAACGAGCAAGCGTGCTGCACGTACTGGTCGTAACCCACAAACAGGCGCAGAGTTAAAAATTGCCGCATCTGTTGTGCCCAAGTTTAGCCCGGGTCAGAGGCTTAAAGATGCTGTGAACAAGCCCAAGCCTAAGAAGAAGTAATTCAAAAGAGCAGGGGGATAACACCCATAATCATAAAAAGATTGGGTGTGTTCTGTTTAAAGGTGCTTCTAAAAATCACGAAACCCAGAAACATTGGCCAATTTGGTGCCCGCAAACGACTACCGCCGGTTATTGTATTTGCCCCCTTGCTGGGTGGGGCAACGGCTCGAACCTTGCTCGGGGCGGCTGTGACTGGCCTAGTACGCCGTGCCCCACTCGTGCTGCACAGCCATCCCAAAAAAGTGGTGCGGCTGCCGGTCTGGGCAATGCCAGGATGGACACTATTCTAACCTAGCTTTCCGCGCCAAGACTAAAGGGACAACAAACCAATGAAGCCGAGTCAGGACGTTGCCGTCAAGTGTTCTGGTGTCACGAAAGACTATGGTGTCGGTGATGCGAAAGTGACTGCATTACGCGGTATCGACCTCGATGTTTACCGGGGTGAGTTGCTTATCCTGGCCGGTCCTTCGGGCTGTGGCAAGACAACTCTGATTTCAATTATCGGCGGTATCTTGAAGCGCGATGCAGGCAAATGCATGGTACTCGGCAAAGACTTGGAAGAGATGAACACGAGCGAGAGTGCACGCTTTCGCGGTACTTCTATCGGTTTTGTTTTTCAAGCCTTTAACTTGCTCCCCTCGCTGACCGCCGCTGAAAACGTTTCCGTGCCGTTATTGATAGGCGGCGAAGAGCGCAAGTCTGCTGATCAACGTGCTCGGGCCGTTCTCAACCAGGTTGGGCTTTCGGAACGTGAAGATGCACTCCCTGGCCAAATGAGTGGCGGGCAACAGCAGCGCGTGGCGATCGCCCGCGCGCTTGTGCATAATCCTGAAATCATTATTTGCGACGAACCGACCAGCAGCCTGGATCATGCCACCGGACATGCCATGATGGAGATTTTACGAAATGTGGCGCAAGCTCCTGATCGCGCGCTGGTAGTTGTAACGCATGACACCCGTATTTATGAATTTGCCGACCGCATCGCGCACATGGAAGATGGGAAGATTGTCGAAATATCTGTTGGAGTTGAGCCGGAGAAAGCACAATGATGCGTAAATATCTGCTCCCGATACTCGCGCTGATTGGTCTGCTACTCGCCGTCACGATGGTACTGATTGGTAACAGGCAACCGCCCAAATCACGACCAACAGTTCAATCACCCAAGGCACCTTTCGCGTACTATGTCGCCGGAGCAGGCATTATCGAGGCCAGCACTGGAAACATCGTTGTCGGTTCGCCCGTGACCGGGATTGTGGTCGAGCTCTATGTGAACGCAGGTAGCCAGGTGAAAGCGGGTGACAAGTTGTTCAAAATTGACGATCGTGAACAGCAAGCGCAACGCCTGCTGGCAGCAGCAAAAATAAAGGAAATTGCCGCACGCCTGGCGCAAGCCAGGAGCCAGTTCGAACTTGTCAGTAGTGTATCGGATAAACGTGCTATCAGCGTCGAGGAGATAAACAACCGCCGCTTTGCAGTCAAGCTTGCCGAAGCGGCGCTGGCGTCGGGCAAAGCCCAGTTCGAGCAGATTCAGATGGACATCGAGCGGCATATCGTACGCGCATTCGTCTCTGGGCGGATATTGCAAAACAGGATGCGCATCGGCGAATTCGTGCAGGGTGGCACGCCTGGTGCTGCTTCGATGCTGCTGGGCAACGATGATCGGCTGTACGTGCGTGTCGACATCGACGAGAACGATGCATGGCGGTTTCAGCCTGGTACGCGTGCCATGGCATTTGTGCGGGGCAATCCAGTGCTGCAAACCATGCTGAAATTTGAACGCGTTGATCCGTATGTGTTGCCAAAAACCTCTCTAACTGGTGGCAGTGCTGAGCGTGTCGATACCCGAGTCTTGCAGGTCATCTATAGTTTTGACCACACGGCTTTGCCGGTCTACGTGGGGCAGCAAGTCGATGTGTTCATTGAGACGAAAGTCAGCGAATCTTCGAACGTCACGTTACCTGCAACTGCGTCAACCCCATCTTCCGTGAAAACACCGTGATCATCTGGGTGCGACGAATTTTCCTTTTGATGCTCGCGACCGCTGCAGGTGGTTGCGTGGTTGGGCCTGACTACCATAGACCGGCGCTTGATGTGCCAGTGAATTGGAGCGAAGCACCTAAAAACTCCACTTCCTCCCAGCCTGCGCGGGTACAGTGGTGGCTAAGCTTCAACGACACAAAACTCAATTCCCTTATCGAACGCGCCGTCCAGGGCAATCTTGATATACAAGGTGCCGAAGCGCGGATTCGGGCAGCGCGTGCAAATCTCGGTGTCGCGTCGGCATCATGGTGGCCAATTGTCAATGCGACCGGCTCGTATACCAAGGGACGTGAAAGCCAGAACGTCCCGAGCACGACTTCTACAGGCGTAGGTAAACAATCTGCATTGGATGCAACGAAGTCTGAAAATCTGTTTCATGCCGGGTTTGACGCGCGATGGGAGCTTGATCTCTTTGGCGGTGCTCACCGTACAATCGAACTCGCAGATGCAAACTATCAGGGATCGCTTCATGAGCAGAGCGGTGTCATTCTTTCGCTGCTTGCCGAAGTCACCCGCAACTATATTCTTCTGCGCGCTTCTCAACAGGAGTTGACCATCACGCGTGCCAGCCTTCTGGCTCAGCAGGATAACCTTCATCTGATCAAAGTACGTTATAAGAGTGGCATTGCAACCGATTTGGGCGTTGCCAGTGCTGAGTCTCAAGTCGATACAATCGCCTCCCGTATTCCCGCCGTGGAAAACGCATACGAGCAAACCCTACACCATCTTGGTATTTTACTTGGCCTCGCGCCAGGAGCGTTGTCCGGGGAACTCCGTCCGCCAGGGGCAATTCCGACAGGACCATCGTCGCTCCCCTCAGGCATGCCTTCAGATCTGCTTCGGCAGCGTCCGGACATCCTGCAAGCAGAGCGCCAACTGGCGGCGACAACCGCACGAATTGGTGTTGCGACGGCGGACTTGTATCCAAAGTTTTCTTTGCTCGGTGCCCTTGGCCTGGAAAGCCGCTCAGGCAGCGATTTTTTCGATGGAAGCAGCAAATTCTGGTCAATCGGTCCATCGATCACATGGCCGATTTTCCAGCGGGGTCGCATTGTCGCCATCATCGAAGTCCGCAACGCCGAGCAGCAAGAGGCTTTAATCCATTATCGCAAGACGATCCTCATTGCCTATGAGGAGGTTGAAAATGCAATCGCTGCCTTTCGAAATGAAGGCGATCACCGAAGGGCTATCTCGAAAATGGTTGATTCGGACAAGCGCGCTGTCGATCTGGCGATGTCGCTTTATAAAAGTGGTCTAACTGATTTTCGCAATGTGCTGATCGCTCAGCAAACGCTGTTTCGATCACGGATTGATCAGGTTAGCAGCGACGCTGCTGTGGCCACAGCGTTGGTGGCGTTGCACAAGGCATTGGGTGGAGGCGTTGAGTTGGAACCGGTTCCTTCCAGCCTCAATTCTCAATATCAGCCATTACCCTGTCAGTCCGCACGCGCAGAAGGAGCACCAAAATGTTACGCGTGGCCTTAAAAATGCTGTTGGGTGATCGTGCCAAATACGTGGGCTTAATCTTTGGCATTACGTTTACGTCATTCCTGGTGACATTTGCTGCATCGTATTTCACCGGAATCATGACGCGCGGCTATGCGCCCATCGCCGAGAACAGTACCGCAGATGTATGGGTGATGGACCCGGCAGTCAATTCAGTCGAGCAGACGACCAACATGTCCTTGCAGGCATTGGCAAAAGTCCGCAGCGTTACAGGCGTACAGTCAGCGGTACCGCTCATACTGGCCACAGCGGAGGTCCGTTTTCCCAATGGACGCTATCAGCCCTTTCAGGTTATTGGTGTCGATGATGTGACGCTGACAGGCCTGCCACCCATGAAAGACGGCATGATGCCTGGCTTGCTGAGAGCACCTGATGCAGTGGTGGTTGATACGGGTGGTTCCAGCGGTAAACTGGAGACGCCATTTCAAGTTGCGGATCTATGGCCGCGCGGCAAACCGCATCTCGACGCACCGACGCGCGAACTAACTACAGGCGATGAATTACTCGTTAATGATCACCTCGTTCGCATTGTCGGGCGTTCGCAGGGATTACCTCGATTCCCTCCGCGTCCGCAGCTCTATACGACTTTTTCTAACGCAACGCGGATTCTGCCACCTGAGCGACGCCAGCTCACTTTCGTGCTGGTAACCGCTGCACCGAGGGTGGCACCTGAAGCCCTGGCGATTCGCATCGAGTCAGCAACGGGCCTGCGCGCACGCACGTCTGCAGAGTTCAAATCCGATACCGTTCATTGGTTTCTCGTCAACTCAGAAGATGTGGGGGACATCGCAGCGATGCTTACCCTGGCAATGTCAGTCGGTTTTGGCGTGACTGGCGTAATGCTCTACATGTTCACGAACGAAAACCTGCGCAATTATGCTGTACTCAGTGCGATGGGTGCCACACCGAGGCTTCTTTTGACGATGGTGTTCGCCCAGGCCGGTCTGTGCGGGCTCCTTGGAACCGGACTCGGACTGGGGCTCTGCGCCATTATCGGGCAGTTGGCGATCATGGCCGGATATCCGTTTCGCATGATGTGGTTCACGCCTGTACTGGGCGCCGTGACAGTTGTGCTGATTAGCGTGGTTGCTGCTGCGTTAAGCGCACGCCCTGTACTAAAGCTGGAACCTAGCCTGGTATTTGCGGGACGTTGAGGGCAGGCCGGACGTTCTCACTATGATCGTTAGCGCACAGAGCGCCGCCACGTAAAGAAGCACAATCTGAGACAATCCCGTTCATTCCGGTCAAATTAATGCTTTCCGCAATCATTTTTTACACATTTTTGTTTCTGGCCCTGATCGTCGTACCGGCCGGGCTAATTCTTATCGTCCTCCTCTTTCTGGATCACGAGCGCCGGCTCTGGCAAAGCGTAACGGCTGTTATTGCGCCTTTGAATAAAATGTTGGAACAAGGATTCGTTAACCTTCGTCTTCGGCAACGATTCCCGCGCACGGCAGACTTCTTGACTCGACGTCTCAATACCCATGATCCTTGGGGCCTTCCGGCGACGATTGCCGGTTTTGGTATATTCATCGGTTTGTGGTTTTTTCTAGGCGTGCTGCAAGATATTGTGGCAAAAGATCCCTTGGTGATATTGAACGTCAGGCTACACAACGTAGTGCCACTTTTTCGCACTACTGGAATGACGTGGTTCATGCTCACTCTCACACAGTTGGGCAGCGCTACGTTTTTATCCCTACTGTGCTTAGGCAGCGCTGTGCTTGCACTGGCGTGTCAGCAACGCCGTCTTGCGGCCGTGTTTCTGCTCGCGCTTACGGGCACGGGCCTCTTGTCGGCAATTCTCAAGGTGCTCTTTGGTTTCCCACGTCCATTTGATCCGATTATCAGCGTGCAGCAAGCGAGTTTCCCATCGGGGCATATGTTGTCGGGCACCGTCGTGTATGGACTGCTCGCGGCACTTCTGTTGGGCAGCCAGGTGCGTCGCGGAGTGCGTGCTATTGGCATTACACTGCTGCTGCTTGTCATCGTTGGCATCGGTCTGTCGCGCCTCTATCTTGGGGTGCACTGGCCATCCGACCTTCTTGGCAGCCTTGCTTTGGCACTCATAGTACTCGCGTCCCTGCTCTTTTTCCTGCATTACGACCGTCCAATACGTTGGGTCGACACATTCAAGCTGCCATTTGACACCCGCGCCCTCCGCATTACAGGCAGCGCTATTTTATTCATTACTTTTGGAGCCGCTGCCGTGCTTTTGAATCAGACGAAAATGGTCCTGACCGGGCCACCGTCAGCTGCGCACTCAATCAATATTCAAGCGCTGCGGATATCCCTTCCGGCAGACGTTCCCCGCTGGTCAGAAGACCTTATAGGTGACCGGATGGAGCCGATTTCTCTCGTCTTTGTCGGCTCCGAGGAAGATCTCGTGGGTGCCTTTGTGCGAGCGGGATGGACGCGCGCCGACCTCCCAACACCGTTGCGCGTTGTACAGGAAGCGCTCGCCGCAATGCGAAACCAGCCCGACCCAGCTGCGCCGGCAACGCCAGCCTTCTTCGCGGACAGGCCACAAAACCTCACTTTTGAGAAACCGGATTCAGGTGCTCCGAGCATTCGTCGGCGGCATCATACCCGCCTGTGGCAGACGGCGTATTGCCTGGCACCCAATTGCCGTCCCATATGGGTGGGCACAGCAAGTTTTGACATCGGCATAGAGCTCTCACAGCGCCTCCATCTTCCGACACACCGCATTGACCCTGCTATCGACAATGAGCGAGCCCTCATTGTCACAGATCTTATGCGCGTCGGTGCGAAGCAGATTGGAACCATTGTGGTATCGGGGGCGCTACATGGGACAAACGCTGCTGGAAATCTGTTCTCAACGGATGGTCGTGCAGTTGTAATGATTTCGCCCTAATACCTGAGAGACCGGCACTGACAACGCGTCGGTCGCAGTCGAAGCTATAAAGCGCAGCTTACAGGACTACCTGATCAAAATGTAAGCCGCCCATACCGAGAGTTGCTGCCCGCAGTGATTAAGCAGCCTGGCGGAGCAAATTCCGGCAATAGCAAGCGGTTGCGCTGAATCTCGCGTTCCTTTACATTCGCTGCAAAATGCCGCAGTTTAGCAGGCAATGATGATTTACATTTACTTCTGTTTCTGGATCTTCTTGTCGGCAGCTTTCGCTTCGCTGTTCCGGATGAATTCGTTCAGGTCGATACGTCCGTCATCATTGATATCGGCCGCCTTGAACGCGAGATCGTCTTTGTTAAAGGCCTGGAATTCTTCAAGCGACACATAACTATCCCTGTTCAGGTCGAGTTTTGTGAATTCCTGCTTCAGTTCGGCCCGGCTCATATCGCGATCGCCGGGTTCCATGGCACCGCCCTGCGTGCTCGATGCCGCGCAGCCAGCAAACAGAGCCATCAGGAGAAAAGGAATCACATCCTTCATTTTCTGATTATTCATAATTTTTCCTTAACAAGTTACTCATGATTTCACTATAGTTCCAGTTAAACCGGATTTCATCCCCTTCTTCAATTGGCGCTGAAATTGTTCCCGCGCTCAACCAACTTGATGACATCGTTCCGTTCCAGGCGGGCGTCGTAGGATTTCTGAAGGTTTTCGGCAGTTCGCTAATGCAAACTGTGCGAACCTTTTCACTCGGACATTCACCCGAATTTCTGAATAATTATTCTCGACAGGCTTTTGCGCAATTCAATCCACTGGTTGCCTGCAGTTTGAGTGGATCCGATCCTTTCTCAAGGGAGGAGGCCATATTGTCACACACAACCAGCCAACGCGGACCAGGTGAAAAAACTTCTGGCGTTGTCTGCCGACTATGGCCCCAATCGGGGACTCGCGTATGCATCGCGCCCTACGCCGCAAAGCAACGAAGCAAGTTATATTTGCCTGGAGACGGGGCGCAAGCCCGTTTCGGATGCTCATTCTGAAGTGCTTTGCTTTGCCGCACCTGCATGAACTCTTACGTCGAGCTTGTCGGAAAGCGTCAGAGGAAACGATCGCAGCACTCAAAAACTCAGGGTCAGGCCTTACGTTTTACATTTAAGCCAAACACAACCCATGTCAAATGTAAGGTCTACCCCCAAAGGTTCTTAAGGTCTGACCCCCAAGGTTTTTTTGTAGAAAAAGGAACCGCTTCCCGACTTGCTCACGCTATCGTCAGAGAAGATAGCACTCAAATTCCAATTGGCGGTAAAACCGGTACTGGCGATCATCGCTACGTGACATTCTCCTCTGTTGGTGTAATCAAAGAGTCACGCTCGGTCAATCGCTCAGCTACGTTCGTGTTTTTTATTGGCGACCGTTTCTTTGGTACCCTAACCGCCTTTATACCTGGCGCTGATGCGTCACAATATCACTTCACATCCGCCCTTTCAGCCCAGGCGCTCAAACACTTACTGCCAACACTCAAGCCATTGACCGACCAGGCAAAACAACTACCTGAACAAATTCTGGCTGCGCAAATGCAACCAAAAAAGGCCGCCCCTTCAAAAGCCATACCTAAAGCGCCCAAAGAAGCTGATGAAGTCATTGAAAATACACCGGATGAAGCAACGAACAAGGAAGAGTAATTCGCAAAACAATCGTGCCAGCCACAAGCTGATTGAATAAATTTAGAGGGTTTGGCATGAATGCTGAACCCTCTTATTATTTTCATCATCTGTCGCTTAAGTGCCATAAGGCGACCGTGGCCACACCTTGTTCGACCGGCAGAAATATGACGAGAAACGGTCAATCAAACAAAGAGGTATTGGGAATTTCTACGTACAAGCTCAGGGGCGCGGAACCGGCATTCCGGCGGAGCGTCCCACTGGAGCGTAGCGTTAGGCCGTCACATTGGAGATGAACCACTCAACTGTGGCCGACATTACCACGGAGCCAGAAGCATCCACCACCTCGACAGGAATCGAAGCAGAAAGCCGCCCACGCCCACCAAGCTCGACACTCCAATGAGCCAAGGTTTCGGGGGCTACTACACATCTGGCTGAAATTTGCCCACTACCCGGTTTACGAAACTTAGCCTCTAGCCGCCTGACGACGGGAACAAGGCCAGACTGCCCGGAAAAATGCCGAGCTAGAAATGCCCCAGAACCTGCCTCAGCAACAGCCAACATTGCACTGGCATGAACGGTACCGAGATGGTTCGTATACTGAGCACCCTCTGGCAAGCTGGTTTCGAAACCACTATCGGAAGAGACCAACTGAAGACCGATGAGTTGATTAAAAGGTAACGTTGCAACGTTCATTCGCTGATAGGCCTAACAGTTATTCATATGACATATTCGTCCGGACATGTACTGATAATTCGGACACCGAAATCTCTTATTAACCTATTGATGACAAGTAGATTAACCATTTATGATCTAACATTCAAGCCCAATCATACGGACAGGCAACCGCTGTATATTATCCAGCGATGTCCGCCTTACGTTGCATTGTGGACGGTGGCTCATCTTGCCGCGACAGTCCCTTCAGGGTCGGGAGTTAGCATACGCAATTCACTTTGCGCACCCATCAATCGCACACTAAATACTTAGATCATTGCTGAAAGAGCAGGCTAATCCACCACCCCGGCGAACCCTTCTATCCCGCATTTACGGCCCGCCAATCGGCAAGCCGCCTCCAATGCCTCTTTCATACCGAGGCGGCGCACATATGCATCAATCATGCTGGCATTAAAAGTATCGCCCGCCCCTAGCGTGTCCACCACTGAGTCTGGCGGATATGCTGGGCTTTCGTGTGTATTGCCGGATGCATCCAGTCCATAGGCGCCGTCATTCCCCCAACCAACTACCAGCTCTGAACGAGAGGTACGTTGCCGCAGCCAGGCTAGAAATTTATACGGATCGTTCATACCCGCATGAAATGCAAAAGCATGGGAACACAAGAGCACATCTGCCAGGGGGAAAATGCTTTCCAGACCAGGGCGTGGCTTTTCCACTTCAAGGGAGATTTTGATATCAGGCCGGACCTCCTTGACGCGTTTTAGCATCTTGTCCAATTCGGGCACATTGCGCCCTTCAAAATGTATCCAGTCATAGGGCAACAAAACGATTCGATCGAAATCAGCAGCAGAAAACTCGGGTAAATCGCGATAATGTACTATGGTTCTGGTGCCCGTTTCACGACTCAACATAATGGTAGAAGTGGGGGGCCGCCCCAGATGCATGACACATGAGCTGAGATCCACTTCATAGCGGGCAAGATCTTCTACGATGACATTGCTATCCAACCCTTCTGCCAGCACGCCTCCCCAGCTGCATGCGTGGCCTAACTGGCTCAACATGACTAACATGTTGGTAACATTGCCGCCCCGGGCTACCCGCAGGTTTTTCGCCCGGACTTCATCGTCTTCAGAAGGATAACGCGCCATGTCAAATATCATGTCCAGCGTTGCAACACCAATACCCAGAATGCGTGCCATCAATACTCCCCCTTATTTAGAAAGCAGCGTTACTTTGTTCAGCATTTTTTCTACCACATCGGCCACTTGAACAATGCCAACAGGTAAAACAGGTGGCTTTAACGGTAATTTCCATAATACGTCTAAAACAGTGGCAATGGCTCCCTTTTCCAGATCATTCCGCTGCACTTCCAGACACCGCCCGAACTGACTAAGCCAATCCACCAGATACACTTCTTCAGGCCAATCAAATCGACGCAAATACAATACAGGCACACCATTGACGGCCGCTTCTGCAAAACTGCCATATCCCGGTTTGGTAATCAGCGCGTCACATGAACACAGGATATCAATAAAATTCATCCCTAACGCCTCCAGTTCGATCGCATCAGGACGGAAAACACCCCAACTGCGCTGGACAATCCACTTTACACCCTCGATGCACGGCCATTGATCTACTGGCAAGCACATCTGGATGCCACCCATGGCAATCAGAACCAGCTTCACATCCTGATTCAACCCCAGTTTGGCATTTATTTCTGCACGGCGATTGATGCTCGTTTGTCCAATCGGGCCGAGTTCCAGCGCATTCTGTAATTGCGGCATGGGCATGGATGGCTGCAGCCTGACAAAGCGCTCTGCACTATTGTAGGCTTCCAGCATCTGCTGATGAATATCTGCTGCACCGGGCAAACTTGAGCAGTAATGCTCATAGATATCTGCCCAATTCAGCGAACACATCCCTACAGCAGGAATACCCGCAAGTTTGGCAGCTGCCAAAGCAAGATAAGAAACATCTGAAAACACCAGATCAGGCGCATTTTGTTGCAGTACTTCAGCTTGCTGCGCTACTTTACTGGCCCAGTTCTGGTGAAAATCCGTATAGGCTTGCGCACTTTCTTCCACCAGCACTTCTACTGCATTGGCCATACACATACCAAAATCAGTCGCCACACAAATATGTTTAAAAGCGCCATGAATCCGGCTTTGCAACCTATCAACGGGTACCGCACACTGCACGGTAAGCATTAATCCCGGTATCCGGCAGCGCAATTCATTCAGTACTGGTGCAATTTGAGCAATATGGCCAAACCCATGTGAAGAAATATCAACAAATAAATGAGGGCTGTGCAACTTCCGTTTTTCAGGCAGCATTGGCAGGCTGTAAAAGCTGTTTCAATAACGGTATGGTAATCGGCCGTTTGGTTTCAAGCGAAAACCGATCCAGAGAATCCAGCATCGCGAGCAAAGATGGCATGTCTCGACGCCAGTGCCGCAGGAGATATTCTGCGACTTCTTGAGAGAGTTCAAAACCCCGTTCTTGCGAATGGGTTTTCAATGCCTGAATTTTTTCCACGTCACTCAACGCGTGGATCTGATAGATGAGCCCCCATCCAAGGCGAGTCACCAGATCTTGGCGCAATTCAAGCTGCGCAGGCGCACAATGACCGGAAACCAGCAATACGCCCTGACCTTCACGCATGCGGTTATACAGATTAAACAATGCTATCTGCTGCTGTTCATCCAGAAGCTCTACGTCATCCACCGCGACGACTGCATTTTCCAGCGCTTCGGGATCAATTGCTTGCTGCGTTCCTGCATGGATATAGGTTACGTCGCGCTGATTCGCGCTCATGCTTTGAAGAAACGCTTTCAGCAAATGACTTTTGCCACTACCCGATTCCCCCCAGACATAAACAAAACGCTCTTGCAAACCTGATGCTGCCAATGTGTATAACATTTGCAGCAATTCCACATTATGCCCGGCAATAAAATTGGCCAAAGAGGGAGATTGCGGTGGAGAAATATCAAGAATTAATTGTTTCATCAGTACACTATTTTCATTTTAAACGCGGTGGTTTCAACCTTGATAACTTGTGCTTTCCATGTATTTTCTGCGCACCTGGCGCAACCCGACAAGCAGCACAGCACTGGCCGGCAGCGCCAATAAAATACCAAAAAACCCGAATAACTGACCAAACGCCATCAAGGCAAAAATAACAGCAAGGGGGTGCAAACCAATACGCTCTCCCACCAGCCAGGGTGTAACGACCATACCTTCCAGCAGCTGGCCAACCCCAAAGGCAATCCATACTGGCACCAGCCCTCCCAGCCCCTGAAACTGCATTACCCCCGCCAAAGTGGCCAGCGTCAACCCCAAAACCATGCCCAGATAGGGGACAAAAACCAGCAAGCCCGCGATTATACCGATTGGCAGCGAATATTCTAAACCCGCTATCCAAAGTGCCAGGGAATAGAAAACAGACATTAACAGCATGACTGAAATCTGCCCACGTAAAAATTCGCCCAGAACCTGATCCGATTCTCTTGCCAGAGCTGATACCTGGACATGCCAGCAGCGCGGAATCATTTCATCCACATGAGCAACCATGACATCCCAGTCCCGCAACAAATAAAAAAACACTACAGGCACTAATAAAGCATTAGCCAACAGCCCTGCCAGCGCCATTCCGCTGCTCCCCAACGAAGGCAACACTTTGGCAGCCAACCCACCTGCACTTTGCCAATGAGCAGCAAGGGCAGTCTGCATGGCCGAACTATCTAATTGCAACTCCACACCAAACCGGGCTTTCAGCCAGGGGGCTACCTGAGTTCTGAACCAGTCGATATAACCAGGCAACCGCTCAACCAGCAATTGGGTTTCCTTTTCAAACAAAGGCAACATAATCAGAAACAATGAAACAAACAACACCATCAGAAAAATCATGGTTAGCAACACACCAACTGTGCGCGGGATTTTGCGATTTTCCATTTTATCCACTAATGGATCGCTAATATAAGCCAATATGGCGGCAAATAGAAAAGGGGAAAGGATCGGAGCAAGTTGATAAAGCAAAAACAGGGTTATCCCCGCAAAAGCAAGCCACCACAAGTAATTCAGATCGTCTGAGCGTTTTGTTGTCATTTGAGGTAAAATTGTCGAAATTTCTTTATTGAAATAAAGAGCTACTTTATCCTGTAGAAAGCGAGAACTCAACTTGAGCCAGAAAGACGCAAACAAAGATTCCTTAAGCTACCGCGATGCCGGTGTTGATATAGTTGCAGGCGATGCACTGATAGAAAATATCAAACCCTTCGCCAAAAAGACCATGCGCCCTGAAGTAATGGGGGGAATTGGCGGTTTTGGTGCGCTTTTTGAAATCTCGAAAAAATTTAAAAACCCCGTGCTGGTTTCTGGTACTGATGGTGTAGGCACCAAGCTCAAACTGGCCTTTATGCTGAACAAGCACGACACCGTAGGCATCGACCTGGTGGCCATGAGTGTTAACGACATCCTTGTGCAAGGGGCAGAACCCCTGTTTTTCCTGGATTATTTCGCCTGCGGAAAACTGGATGTTGCCGTAGCCACTGATGTGGTAAAAGGCATAGCTGCCGGTTGTGAATTATCCGGTTGTGCACTTATCGGTGGTGAAACAGCTGAAATGCCTGGCATGTATCCTGCAGGAGAATACGACTTGGCCGGTTTTGCAGTAGGTGCCGTAGAAAAAGATAAAATCATCAGTGGCGACACGATTTGCGAAGGTGACGTGGTATTGGGTATGGCGTCCAGCGGTGCCCACTCCAACGGCTATTCACTTATCCGCAAAATCATTGAACGCACTGGTATCGATCTCAATTCGAATTTCCATGGCAAGCCACTGGCAGATGTTGTCATTGCGCCAACGCGCATTTACGTTAAACCGCTGCTCGCGCTGATGGAAAAACTACCGGTGAAAGGCATGGCCCATATTACTGGCGGCGGCTTGCTGGAAAACATTCCCCGCATTCTGAAAGACGACCTTACCGCTATTCTGGACAAAAATGCCTGGCAAATGCCTCCGCTATTCCACTGGTTGCAAGCAGAAGGCAATGTAGAAGCCAATGAAATGTACCGCACTTTCAACTGCGGTATCGGCATGGCAGTCGTTGTTGCCCAGGAACACGCAGAAGCGGCGATGAAACAGTTGCGCGATTCAGGGGAAACCGTTTGGAACATTGGCCGCATCCAGAAACGTACTGAAGGCCAGCCGCAGACCGTAGTGCAATGAAACGAATAGTCGCCCTGATTTCAGGGCGCGGCAGTAACCTCCGCGCTATATTGGAAGCAGATTTACCCGTTACCATTGCAGCAGTGATCAGCAACAAACCCGATGCTGCAGGGTTGAAGCTCGCAGAAAAGTACGGCATCCCGACACAAACGGTGAATCACCGGGATTACCCCAACAGGGAAGCGTTTGATGCCGCCCTGGCTGACATCATTGACACTTACCAGCCTGACCTCATTGTTCTGGCCGGGTTCATGCGTATCTTGACTGATGCTTTTGTCATCCGTTACCAGGGAAGAATGATCAATATCCATCCCTCCTTGTTGCCGGCCTTCCCGGGGCTGGATACTCACGACCAGGCACTCAGGGAAGGTGTTAAAATACATGGTTGTACCGTGCATTTTGTGACACCAGCTTTGGATCATGGTCCGATTATTGTTCAGGCCGCCGTTCAGGTGCTCCCTGATGACACATCCGATACACTGTCTGCACGCGTATTGGAACAGGAACACAAAATTTACCCCAAAGCCATTCAATGGTTTGAGGAAGGACGTTTACATATCAATAACCAAGGTATAGTGAACCTCAGCCCGCCAACGTTGTCTCAAAAAGTACTGTTATCACCATGGGAACCCCAGTGAAATCTCTGTTCTTATTTGTTTTGTTCTTTTTTTCTGCGCTCGTACAGGCAGGCGCTCCTCAACGTGTGAATGCCACGTACAGTTTTTATAAAAGCGGCCAGGAAGTGGGTGTGGTAACGGAAACCTTCACCCGTACCGGCAACCGTTATGAAATTCTGAGCGAGACCAAGGCAATCGGCGTTTTTGCCTTATTTGCCAAAGGGAATATCAAATTAATCAGCCGGGGTGAAATCACCAAAGACGGTTTGCGCCCATCACATTTTGAACATCACCGAGGCAGTTCCCCTGACAAATTAATTATTGCTGACTTTGATTGGAAAGCCCAAACCCTCACCATGAAATATGATGGTAAAACCGAAACCGCAGCTCTTGTGCCCGGCACTCAGGACCGAATCAGCCGCATGTATCAGTTCATGTATGAGCCCCCAAAAGGCAAGGCACTGAATTTCTCCATGACCAATGGCCGGAATATCGACCAATACCAATATGTACTCACTGATCAGGAACAGCTAAAAACGCCCGCAGGGTCATTTAAAACCAGTCATTTCGTCCAGCAGCATAAATCTGACGAAGACGGTGCAGAAATGTGGCTGGCAAACACTATGCGTTATCTCCCTGTGTTGATCATTATCAAGGAAAAAGACGGCGGCAACCTTGAACAGCAATTAACGAAGCTCACCATTAAATAGCAGCAATGAATCTCTCCAGCCCAACCGCAATTTCTAAAAAAATTGTCTGGGCGCTGGCATTATCACTTGTCGTGCATCTATTGCTCTGGTTTGGGCCACAGATACACTTGCCATTTAATCAAAACGAATCTGCCCCGCTTGAAGTCAGACTAACTTTACCTCAAAAACCTGTTCAGACAGTTCCGATCAAACCCAAAATCAGCCCTGGAAAACCATCCCACCCAAAACCGCGTACACCGCAAATTCTCAAACCGGCCCCACCTGAAGCCATTGCCGAGGCACCTCAGCCCGCCATAGCCGAAGACGTATTAAAGGAAAACCAGCCAATCCAGGAAACCCCTGAGCCTCCTGCACAGATAGAAAAGCCGCAACAAAAAGTTACGGCCCCTTTTCCTTTACCCGAACAAGCTGAAATTCAATTCAACCTCTACAAAGGTGAAAACGGATTAAACGTAGGTAAAGTCGTACAAACCTGGCAAATACAAAACAATCGCTATTCTTTGACTAGCGTTGCCCAGGCCACAGGTATTTTCTCCCTGATAAAATCCGGGAAATTTGTACAGACCAGCCAGGGGAAACTGACTGATAATGGACTGGAACCGGATGCATTCTGGATCCAGCGCGGACAATCGGCAGACAGCACAGAATCAGCCCAGCTCAACCACCGAAACAAAACACTGACTTTAAGCTCAGCACAAAACACAACCACCCTGCCACTTCCCGATGGCACACAAGATTTATTAAGTTTTACCTACCAAATCGCATTGAATCCGCCAAAAACCGGGCAAAAGATCAAACTATTCATCACCAACGGCAGAAAACTGGATAGTTATGAATACCAGGTTATCGGTGAAGAATTACTGGAACTGCCTCAGGGAAAAACAAAAACACTGCACCTGAGTAAAGTCCATAATCCAAATGAAGACGGGACTGACATCTGGTTTGGAATTGAACAGTATTACTTGCCTGTCAAAATTCGCTTTACCGATCGTGACGGCGGCGTTGCTGAACAGATTGCCAGTGAAATCCAGATTAAATCCGAAAAAAACAATAAAGCTGATGCAACAACAGAACAACAGCCACTACCAGGATCGTAAACCACTCAACTTATGGCAAAGCCAAACTGGCTTCGCAAGGCTTTGTTTTCTCGGCTCCGCGCCGGATTATCCAGAAAAGGATTAAAAATTTTAGGTGAAATTTATAGCTTCAAACACCAAACTCATTTAAAATCAGCCACTTTACTATCTTCACACTGCCCGTCATGCCTCTTTATCCCGAACAGTTAGAACTCGCCGTTGCTGCATTACGCTTCATTTTGCCGCTAAGAGAACCTGCTGACGTCACGCTTAGCCATTTTTTCCGCGAAAATCCTAAATTAGGGTTGAATGACCGTGCCTTTATCGCTGAAACGGTTTTCGGCATTTTACGCCGCAAACGCTTTTTGGAAACGATCACCGGAAAACCAACTCCACGTTTGCTTTTGCTGGCCTATCTGGCTCGCTTGCAAGGCATGAATATGCGTGAACTGGAGCCCTACCTGCAAGGTGATGAAGCCGACCGCATCAAGGAAATAAAAGCCGTTTCGACTGATTCTCTGCCGCTCGCAATCCAGGCGGATTTTCCCGACTGGCTGGTTGAAAAATTACAAAGTTTCATGGACGATAAAGAGATCATGACGCTGGCGCGTTCTATGCAACAGCCTGCTCCTCTGGACATTCGCGTCAATACATTGCTAGCGAATCGTGATGAAGTAATGGAAGTGCTGAACAAAGATGGTATAGAAGCCCAACCCACGCCATTCTCTCCTATCGGCATCCGCCTTAAAGCTAAACCTGCCATCAATAAACATCCGCTTTTTCTGGAAGGAAAAATAGAAATTCAGGACGAAGGCAGCCAATTACTCGGCTTTGTCGTCGGGCCAAAACGCCAGGAAATGATCGTAGATTTTTGTGCAGGTGCAGGGGGAAAAACACTCCTGCTGGGCGCACTCATGAAATCACAGGGACGCATCTATGCTTTTGATGTGTCTGAAAAACGACTGAACAACCTTAAACCACGTCTCAAGCGTTCGGGCTTAAGTAATTTGCACCCTCAACTGATCAATAACGAAAATGACAGCAAGGTAAAACGGCTGCATGGGAAAATCGACCGCGTATTGGTCGATGCTCCTTGTAGCGGACTGGGAACGCTGCGCCGCAACCCTGATCTGAAATGGCGCCAAACGCCTGAAGCAATTGAAGAGCTGAAAGTAAAACAAGCCGCTATTCTGACCAGCGCCGCCAAGCTACTCAAAACGGGTGGGCGACTGGTTTATGCGACCTGCAGTATTCTGAAAGAAGAAAACGAAGGAATTGTTGAAGCGTTTCTCGCAGCCCACCCTGATTTTGAGCTGAAAAATTGTGCAGAAATTCTCGCTCAGCAACAAATTGCAATGGATACCGGTGAATATTTGCGACTTAACCCGGCTGTTCACGCAACAGATGGATTCTTCGCTGCAGTGATGGAAAAGAAACCGATACCCCCCATATCAGAACCTTAAATCTGTGTTTGCTTCGAGCATTCATAGCAAGTGTTATTGAGTGGCGAACTGCAGAATTCAGGCATATTCTACAGTTCGCCACACTTTCGAAAACCGCTTCAACTGAACGTCACTTTCACTTCATATACATCACGCCAGCCAGCTTTCCAACATAATTTCTTAGTCCAGTAAAAATTTCTCACAAGGCTGGAATAAAATATTACAATGGCTTAATCATCACCCTTATTCAGCCTGACGCTGAATAATAATTTCACATAATAAATAATGGCAGGAGAGCCCATGAGCCTGATGAGTTTTATTTCCAAGCAATTTATTGACGTTATCCAGTGGACAGAGGAAACACCAAAAGTCCTGGCCTACCGCTTTCCCATGGAGGACAAGGAAATTCAAAATGGTGCTCAACTGGTCGTCAGGGAAACCCAGCAGGCCCTGTTTCTGGATGAAGGAAAGCTCGCAGATAAATTCGGCGCCGGTACTTACACACTCAACACCAATACTCTGCCCGTCCTGACTTACCTCAAGAACTGGGACAAATTCTTTGAATCTCCTTTCAAATCGGATGTATATTATTTCAGTATGCGGGAGCAACTGGACCAGAAATGGGGCACATCGCAACCGATTACCATCCGTGACAAGGAATTTGGGCCATTACGTATTCGTGCTCATGGTATTTATTCCTTCAAAATTGCTGATATTGAAACTTTCTGGACCAAACTGTGCGGTACTGCCGAAATTTATACAGTACAAGATGTAGAAGGCCAGTTACGTTCAGCGATTTTGACATCCATTGCCAGTTATCTGGGTAGAAGCGAACTGCCTTTTATTGATATGGCGAGCAATCAGGACGTACTTTCTAAACAGCTCATGGAAGCTGTAGCACCTGCGTTGAGTGAGTATGGACTACAACTGAAAAGTTTCTATATTCAAAGCTTGTCATTGCCTGAAGAATTGCAAGCCCATCTGGACAAAGCCAGTTCCATGCGCATAGTGGGCGACTTGCAAAAATACGCCCAGTTTCAGGCTGCAGACAGCCTTCAGACAGCGGCAGCAAACCCGGGTGGCGTGGCAGGTGCTGGTGTAGGGCTAGGTGCGGGGCTCGCTATGGGACAAATGATGACGCAGGCATTAGGTGGCACATCAGCGGCCCCTGCACCACAGGCATCGCCGGCAGAAGACCCCATTCAGCTATTGGAAAAGTTGGGGGAACTGCTAAAAAAAGGCATTCTGACTCAGGCCGAATTTGATCAGAAAAAAGTGGAACTGCTTAGCCGTATCAAATAATCCTATAACGCTCTGAATAATAATCAATGAAGAAGTACAACTGCCCCTCTTGCGGAGCCGAGGTAGTGTTTCAATCCAGCCTGTCCGTCTATGCGGTATGCCCATACTGCAGCACTACGGTGGTTCGCCATGATGTTGACCTGGAAGCGATTGGCACCATGGCCGCCCTCCCGGAAGACATGAGTCCGTTACAAATCGGTACCGAAGCCTATTATCAGGGCGATCATTTCACATTGATTGGCCGCATGAAAATCGGCTGGAAAGAAGGTTCCTGGAACGAATGGTTCATGATCACTGATGACGGTCGCAAGGGCTGGCTGGCAGAAGCACAATGCTTCTATGCTGTATGTTTTGAATTGGAAAATGCACTTGAACCTGAAATGGCAGAGCGCGTAGCTGAGCGTGTTGCCGGGTTCCTTAAAACCTTGGAAAAGCATTCATCCGGGCAAAATTCTGCTAAAGAACTGACACACCAGAAACTGGGTACTTACATCACGCTGAACAAGCAAAAGCTCAAAGTGGTCGACATTAAAAATGCGCTGTGCATTGGCAGTGAAGGTGAAATGCCTTTTGTTGCACCTTGGGGTCGCAGAACCATATCTATCGATTTGCTTGGCCCAGATGGCGAATTCGGATGCATCGAAGTCATGGGCCAGGAAACGCGCGTGTTTATGGGGCACTATGTGGATTGGGCTGATTTGCGCTGCGAACGGCTCAGAGAATTGGAGGGCTGGTGATGGACGAGTTTCTGTCATCACAGCCTTCTGCTGCTGAAAACACTCCCCCACCTAAACCAAAGGGAAAAGTACAATCGTTCAGTTGTCCGGCTTGTGGCGGCGTGATTAAGATTCATGCTGCAGGCCATTCCATCACCTCCGTGTGCAGCCATTGCTCTACCGTAGTGGATATATCCAATGCCCAGCACAAGATTATTGAAAAAGCCAGACAAAGGACCAGACCCACTTTCCTGGAAATCGGCTCCAGAGGCGAGTTATTCGGGGTAACCTGGGAAATCATCGGCTATGTGGAAAAAAACAGCGGGACTACCGTATACAAATGGGATGAATACCTGCTTTTCAACCCCTATCATGGGTTTCGTTTTTTGCTGCAATCTGGCGGGCACTGGAATTTTTTCAGCGTTATCAAGCGGGACATTGCGCCCAATATCATGCAGAGCGAGTTATCCCTGGATGGAAAGAAATACCAGATTTTTGAACGAGGCGAAGCGCTTGTTCAATATGTAAAGGGGGAATTTTACTGGACAGTCAAAAAAGGAGACAGCGTCAGGATTGCTGATTACATCGCACCACCCCATATGCTGTCAGTAGAAAAAAATAACGATGAAATCGTTGTTTCAAAAGGGGAATATGTCGAACCCGAAATAATCGATGCAGCATTTAAGCCTGACGGAAAAATCCCTTATAGAATCGGCGTAGCACCTAACCAGCCGTCCCCGTTTCAAGGACGCATCAGGCCCATATGGGCTGCCACCATTAGTGCATTTCTATTAGCCACCTTGATTCAGATCATCACCGCAGCCAATTCTGATGACAGTCAACTTTACTATACCCACAGCCGGATTTTTGCAGATACCCCCACAGAACTGGCTGCCGAGTGCGCGGACCCATACACATCATCAGTCAACTGCGAAAAACAAACCAGCTACGGCAAAAACAAAATGTTTGCCTCACCGGTTTTTGTCATGCCTAAATCGGCTAACATGTTCATTGAAAGCACTGCCGGGGTTCAGAACGACTGGGCAGAATTACATTTATCTCTGGTGAATGAAGAAACCAATAAAGCCTACAACCTGACCCATGTCATTGAGTATTATTTTGGACGCGATTCCGATGGTTACTGGAGTGAAGGTAAACCATCCATGAACGGCTTCGTAGAAGCAGCACCTCCTGGCACATATCGCATGCTGGTAGAGGCGGACTCAGGGGCATTCCAGAAAAATGGATTCATCGATTTCTCTGTGAACATCAGGCGCGATGTGCCAGTATGGGGAAATTACTGGATTACCGTGTTGCTGCTGTTGTTTTACCCTGTTTATGCGGGTATCCGTCACTTGAGTTTTGAAAACAAGCGATGGGCGGAAAGCGACTACGCACCCTCCCTCTACAAGTCTGAGGAGTAACAGTTCTGTCAAAAATATTCATTACTTACTGCCTGGTCCTGGTTTCTGCATTAGCCTTTGCGAACCACAAAGGTTATGTCTATTCCAATTTTTTTAGCAGCCAGAGCCAGTCAGGGCATTCATCTGGCGGTCATTATCACAAATAGGAGGATTTCATGAACGAGTTTGTCAATCTGCATTACGTGGTAAATGCACTGGTTTTTTCAGGGATAGGGCTATTGATGTTTGGCATTGCTTTTGCACTACTGGATCTCCTGACGCCAAAAGTCAGCGTCTGGAAAGAGCTGGTGGAAAAGCAAAATATCGCTTTCGCTATTTTTCTGGCCAGTGCGATATATGGCATTGCCACTATCATTGCATCCGCCATACATGGTTAACCACCCAGGAATTTTCTTTTGGCGTTTCTGTTACTTGTTTCTGTATTTATCATTGCCACCTGCGGGCTTATTTATGAGCTCATAGCGGGTACCCTTGCCAGTTATTTACTGGGGGATTCAATCACCCAGTTTTCCATCATTATCGGCTGCTATCTGTTTGCCATGGGCATTGGCTCCTGGCTTTCCCGCTATATAAACAAAAATCTGGTCGGATTTTTTATCAAAGTAGAAATTCTGGTAGGCGCCATTGGCGGCTCATCGGCAGCGCTGCTGTTCTTGCTGTTTGATCATGTTCAATCATTCCGGTTACTGCTGTATTTCATTGTGACCATCATCGGTATTCTGGTGGGAATCGAAATTCCGATTTTACTGCGCATCCTGAAAGACAGATTCGAATTCAAAGACCTGGTTTCAAGAGTATTTACTTTTGACTATGCTGGCGCCTTGTTCGCCTCTTTGTTATTTCCATTAGTATTGGTACGTTACCTTGGATTAGTGAAATCGAGCTTTCTGTTTGGCATGCTGAATGTCAGCGTAGCAATCTGGGTGTTATACGCCATCAAAGAAGTGATCCCCTGGATTCGTTTGTATAAGATCACAGCCATCACGGTTCTCATTTTTCTCATGTTCGGCTTTGTCTATTCCGAGAAACTGGTCAGTGTGGCAGAAAGCACTGCCTATCAAGGCAAAGTCATTTTTGCCGAATCCACACCTTACCAGCGCATCGTACTCACCAGAACCGCCCATGATTTACGCCTGTTTCTCAATGCTAATTTGCAATTTAGTTCGGTAGACGAATATCGCTATCATGAGGCTCTGGTCCACCCGGCTCTTTCTGCCATTAAGAACCCAAAACGGGTCTTGGTCATTGGGGGAGGAGATGGGTTAGCTGTACGCGAAATCCTGAAATATCCGAGCGTCACTTCTATTACGCTCGTAGATCTGGACCCTCGCATGACTGAAATCTTTTCCAGTAACGAATTACTGACTGCATTAAATCAGCGCTCACTCTTGTCACCAAAAGTCAAAATTCTGAATCAGGATGCCTTTGCTTGGCTGCGCGAAATATCCCAATCTCCAACGAAAAATCTATTCGATGCGGTGATTATTGACGTACCAGACCCCTCTAACTATTCTGTCGGCAAACTATACTCCCAGACTTTCTTTCATTTGCTGCACAACGTGGTGGATGACCATAGCGTGATAGTAGTGCAGAGTACCTCACCCTTGATTGCCCGCAAATCATTCTGGTGTGTGAATAACACCCTCGGTTCGGCAGGATTTATCACAACGCCCTACCATGCCTACGTACCTTCGTTTGGCGAATGGGGATATGTCATTGCAACACTCCAGCCTTATGCACCTCCCGCAAGCTATCCTGATGGACTGCGTTACATCAGTCCGGAAACGGCAAAGGAAATGTTCCATTTCCCGGCAGACATGGCCAGAGTGAAAACAAAAATCCAGCGCCTGGATGATCAGGTACTCGTACGATATTTCGATGAAGAGTGGTCGGAATATCTGATTTACTAACTGAGAACCGGCCGGAAATAATGAAATTCACGCGACGCAGTTTTACAATAGGAAGCCTTGCCACCCTGGCAGCACTTGCAGCGGGAAAATGGCTAGCCCCCCAGTTCCGAAACAAACCGATTCCGGGCGAAATAATCGGAGCATCATTCCAGCGTGGACACCAATTGCGAACAGGTGGTTTTCCGGAACCTGCCGTAACTTTAAAAAAAGATGTGGTCATTGTTGGTGGTGGTATAGCCGGACTTGGTACTGGCTACCAGTTGGAGAAAGCGGGCGTTTCCGATTTTGCCTTGCTGGAACTGGAAGCTGCCCCAGGCGGCAACTCGTCCAGCGGCAAAAACGACGTTTCTGCCTACCCTTGGGGTGCCCATTATGTCCCGCTGGTCACTGAAGAATCGGCGGATGTAAAACAGTTGTTTGAAGATTTAGGGGTCATTACCGGCCATGATAAAACCGGAAAACCCATATATAACGAATATTACATGTGTGCAGATCCGCACGAGCGGCTTTATATGTATGGCCGATGGCAAGAAGGACTGGTGCCTGCACTGGGGCTTTCCGATCAGGATGAAACCCAGTACAAACGCTTTTTTGATTTGATTCATGATTACCGTAATCTGAAGGGACGCGATGGTAAAAAAGTCTTCGCCATCCCAGTGGATAGCAGTTCCCAGGATGCACAATGGCTGGCTCTGGATCAGCTCACAATGGAAGCATGGATGGACAGTCAAGGATTCACCTCAACATCCCTGCGATGGTATATCAACTATTGCTGCCGGGACGATTTTGGCACTACCTTCAAAGAAACCTCAGCCTGGGCTGGAATACACTATTTTGCTTCACGTTCCGGCCAGGCCGCCAATACCGACGCTCAAAATGTGGTTACCTGGCCAGAAGGGAATGGGTGGCTGGCCCACAAGCTGGCAGAACCTATTCGGCAGCGAATCGTGTCACAGGCGCTGGCGTATAAGATTACGGACAAACAGGGCAAAGTCACTGTTGAATACTGGGATGCCACAAAACATCAATCAGTTCGCATTGAAACAAAAGCTGTGGTGCTGGCCACCCCCCGTTTTGTGTCGGCGCGCATTCTGGATTCGGATCGTATAAAGCTATCTGCATCGCAATTTTCCTATTCTCCCTGGGCAGTAGCCAATATCACGCTGGGGAAACTGCCTGCAGGTAAAGGCGCGCCCCTGAGTTGGGATAATGTCGTTTATAACAGCACGCTACTAGGATACGTAGTGGCCACGCATCAAATTCCCCAGATGAAACCCTTGAAAACCGTGATTTCCTACTACTGGCCCTTAAGCCATCTAAGCCCGGAAAATGCAAGAAAAGAAGCCCTGAGTCGCCCATATGCCGAATGGCAACAGCTTATCCTGAAGGAATTGCTGGACGTGCACCCCGAACTGGAAGGACATATTGAACGAATGGATTTGTGCCTGTGGGGTCACGCTATGGTCAGGCCTACAAAAGGCTTTATCTGGGGAGAGAAGCGCAAGCAAGCGCTTACTCAACACCCGCCGTTATTCTTTGCCCACTCGGATATGAGCGGCATCTCGTTATTCGAAGAAGCCTATACTCATGGCGTCAGTGCGGCAAAAGGGGTAACTTCCTACCTGAAAAGCTTGCAAGTTTCATGAGTAAAAACTCCCAGCCATGGCTTTTTTCCTCTGCTTTCGACCTTGCCTTTATTTTAGGGCCGGCATTGATCGTGGTTGGGATTTTGCTGGTTTTTCAGGGACAGTGGGGGGCTGTGAGTACCATACCACCCTGGATATGGCTGCTGTTGGTAGTTGGTGTTGATGTAAGCCACGTGTATAGCACTATTTTCCGCACCTACCTGGACAAGCAAGAGCTGAAGCAGCGCCAGGCCCTGTATACACTTGTTCCTTTGGGTGCATGGGTAGTAGGTTGCCTGCTCTACAGCATAGACAGCAGCGTTTTCTGGCGAGTCTTAGCGTATCTTGCAGTCTTTCATTTTGTACGCCAGCAATATGGCTTCATGATGATATATGGTCGACAGGAACGTGACCTGCCCTTGATATACAAACAACTCGATAAAGCAGCCATTTATATGGCCACACTCTATCCACTCATTTACTGGCACTGTCACGAACGCAGTTTTAACTGGTTTATTGCGGGAGATTTTTTTACTTTCAATTTGCCGCTGGTCAGCAACGTTGCGGGTGGATTTTATCTGACAGTACTGTTCGCCTACACGATCAAGGAGTTCAAGCTGTGGAAACGTTCCGGTACCATTAACCTTCCACGTAATTTGTTGTTGATCGGGACAGCCGTTTCATGGTTTGCTGGCATTGTAGCTTTTGATAATGACTTGGCATTTACCGCGACAAATATCCTTGCCCATGGCATTCCTTACATGGCATTGATATGGGTATATGGCTTTAACAATAAGGCGATAAACGACAGCAAGCACTCCCCTTTTATTCAAACATGGATAGGTAAGCTGTTCAACTGGAAATTTGTTCCCCTTTATATAGGGGCATTGTTCCTGCTAGCCTATCTGGAAGAGTGGGCATGGAATGGATTGGTCTGGCGGGACCACCCCTTCCTGTTCAGATTTTCTGAAGTACTACCTGCCGTTCAATCAGAACATACCCATGTCTGGCTAGTGCCACTACTGGCATTACCCCAGACAACGCATTACATTCTGGATGCCTTTATCTGGCGATTAAAACTGAATCACACTCATTGGAAAGACGTGTTGTTTTATCACGTCGCGAAAAACACATGAAAAATTATGTCGCGCCTGGAACCCACCTGCTAATTGACTTCTGGGGGACAAAATCAATGCCGGATGAAGCATACATCGAAAAAGCGCTGCGCCACGCTGCAGAAGCCTGCGGAGCAACGGTGCTGAGCGTGCATCTGCATGGTTTTGGGGAACAGGCAGGCATCACGGGAGTTGCAGTGCTCGCAGAATCCCATATCAGCATCCATACCTGGCCTGAGATTCAATATATGGCTCTGGATGTTTTTATGTGTGGCCAATGCAACCCACGAGATGCACTACCCGTATTGCGGGAGTATTTTGAGCCCGAAAATGAGCGTGTTTCAGAACATCAAAGGGGTAAGCCGGAACAGCCAAAGTAAATACAAAGAAGGCCCGATCAAAAGCGCCGCATATATTCCTGCGAGTGCGCCCAATGCATTTGCCAGTTATTTACATATTGCTTTGCAAGCGCTTCATTTCCACGTAAAACCAGCACATTTTCGGCGTTTTTATCTTCTGCAGCTTTGGTAAAATTAAACGAACCTGTCACCACATTGATCTCATCACAAATAATGATTTTATTATGCGCAATGGCGTGCTGTGAATCAATTCGTACAGGAATATCATGATTGGCGATAAATGAAGCTGAGGAATATTTTTCAGAATTCTGACTTTTATCCAGGATCACCTGCACATCCACGCCTCTCGCCTTAGCATCAGCCAGCGCTTTGGCAATAGACGGACTGGTAAAACTATAGGCCTGAACAAGAACACTTCGTCTGGCTTCCCTGATCGCGTTCACCACAGCATCAGTTGCCCCACCCTTAGGACTAAAGGCCAATTCTACCGTACCGGTTGCAGGCAAAACATTGGTAGAAGCGCCATTAAATTCCGCAACTACAGCATTATAAGCTGCTTTCATTCCGCTGGACTTGGCAAAAACAGCCACATTTATCGCAATAGCGGACAAAAGCAATACAGCCACAAAACGTTTATTAAACAATCGTTATACCTGCCACATTTAACCAAAAAATTCACAACAAAAAAGCATAAACATTATAAACCGAATCACAGAAAGCCAAATCACTGCTTTAAGAAAATACCATGATAGAATTTCAGGAACATCAATCTACCTTTTTCATTGAATCGTGCAGAATACAAAAGAAATCCATAACCTGATAGTAGAACTGCTAACCCATTTAGAGCAAACAGCCCTTATCTGGCAGCTATCCATACTGGCTTTCAGCCTGATAACCGCATGGTGGATAAATCGGATCATCCGCAAACGATTCCCGCATGAAACCACTTCCTGGCATGCGGGCATCAGCGGAATCAATCGCATTACTTTCCCGGTATCTGCCACTTTGATGGTATTAGCAGGAAAATCCATACTGAAACATTGGCATTCCGTTTCGCTCCTCAATATAGCGGTACCCCTGTTACTTTCCCTGGCCATGATCCGCATCATGGTTTATCTGCTGCGTAAAATTTTTACAACCAGCACCTGGATCAAACCGTGGGAAAGAGTCATAAGCTCGGTTATCTGGCTTGGACTGGCGCTGCACATTACCGGATTTCTCCCCTCGATTCTAGAAGCATTGAATGATTTCAGTTTTGATATTGGAAAAAATCACATTTCCCTTTTGACTGTATTACAGGGGGTAATTTCAATCAGCATTACTGTCCTAATAGCTTTGTGGCTAGGTGGCTTGCTGGAAAGCCGCATCATGCGGGCAGAAAGACTGGATATGAATTTTCGTGTATTAGCCACAAAATTTCTCCGTGCAGTAGTGCTTCTTTTAGGAGTTTTAATCGCATTGCCGGCACTGGGAATAGACCTCACGGTTCTATCCGTTTTTGGGGGCGCATTAGGAGTTGGACTGGGATTTGGCTTGCAAAAGATTGCCAGCAATTATTTCAGTGGATTTATTATTCTGCTGGACAAATCGATCCACATTGACGACTTGCTTACTGTAGACAACCGTTTCGGTACCGTTTCCCGCCTCACTGCTCGTTATATGGTTCTCAAGGGTGTCGACGGAACAGAGTCCATTATTCCTAACGATACACTCATCACCTCGACTGTCGTCAATCATTCCTATTCTGACCGCAAAATACGCATCAACATCCCAATTCAGGTGAGCTACCAAAGCCCATTGGAAACAGCCATGCGCATTATTCTTGAAGCGGCAAAATCTCACCCCCGCGTAATAGTTGATCCCGAACCAAAAGTATTTCTTAAAGAATTTGGTGATAATGGTATCAATCTGGAACTGGGCGTCTGGATTTCCGACCCGGAAGAAGGGCAACTATCCCTCCGATCCGATATTAATCTCGTCATATGGCACGAATTCCAGAAACACGGTATTGATATCCCATTCCCGCAACGCGACATCAGAATCATCAACCCACCTGCAGGGATGCCAGAATACGGGGGCTGAACAGCATCAAAAAAACATTTTCATATTTTGTGAAATAATGTAAAATCAGTATGTTGCATTTCAGAATGAAGGAACACTAGATGCCTTTAGGCCTTATTGATTTACCTTGGTGGGGTTATATTGTTGTAGCCCTCGCCTTCACGCACATTACAATCGCGTCTGTCACTATTTATCTGCATCGCCACCAGGCCCATCGGGCACTGGACTTGCACCCGATTCCCAGCCACTTTTTCCGTTTTTGGCTGTGGCTGACAACAGGCATGATCACTAAAGAATGGGCTGCCATTCACCGCAAACACCATGCCAAGTGTGAAACACCTGAAGATCCACATAGCCCGCAAGTACTGGGCATCAAAAAAGTATTTTTTGAAGGTGCAGAGCTATACAGGGCTGCCCGCATGCAAACCGAAACCATGGAAAAGTATGGTCACGGCACCCCGGATGACTGGCTCGAACGGAACCTCTACGCCAAACACAGTGGGTCAGGGATTGTACTGATGCTGCTCGTGAATATATTATTATTCGGACCGCTTGGTTTAACGATATGGGCCGTCCAGATGATGTGGATCCCCGTTACGGCAGCCGGCATAATCAATGGTATTGGCCATTACTGGGGTTATCGCAACTTTGCCTGTGAAGATGCCAGCACCAATGTATTTCCTTGGGGCATATTGATTGGGGGTGAAGAGCTACACAACAATCACCATGCCTACGGAACTTCTGCAAAACTCTCTAACAAATGGTATGAGTTTGACATTGGCTGGATGTACATCCGCATCATGGAAACGCTGGGCTTAGCCAAAGTTAAAAAAATGGCACCCAAAGTGCGCTACAACAGCGGAAAAGCTATTTGCGATTTTGAAACATTGCAGGCAATCATCACCCATCGTTATGATGTGATGACCAAATATACCCGCTCAGTAAAAAGCATCTATGCCGAAGAAATCAGCAAGCTCAAGACCAACATGCCAGCCCTGAACGACTTGGCAACGTTGAAAGCAGTTAAACACTGGTTACATCTGGATGCAAGCGAGCTTCAGGATCAGGAAAAAGCAAAACTGACAGAAGTACTGAGCAAAAGCCAGGCGCTTACCACCGTTTACGCCATGCGCCAGGAACTTGTTGCTTTATGGGCGCGTTCTACCGCTTCTAAAGAACAGCTGGTTCAGCAACTGCAGGACTGGTGTCAACGCGCCGAATCCAGCAACATTGACTCATTGCAGCAATTTTCAAGAAAGCTGCGCTGCTACGCTTAGCAAGATATTTTTGTTTGCGCAACAAAAGGGAGCCACTTGGCTCCCTTTTATATTTCATCATCAACAACTCAAATTATTCTAGAAACCTTAGTTGGATGGGTTGGAGTGTGCTGTTTTAGGAGCGCAGGGCAAGGCGCAATGACGCAGAATGGTCATTCCATTTCAAGGAGTTGCAACGCCGCCCTGTGCTGCGAAAACAGTGCAATCCACAACATAGCGGTCTCACCAAACCGGGTGTGCCAGGGAATCATTAAGAATTCTATTGGAATTATTTAGTTAAATGTTAAGGTGAGCGGTTAACTGAGGTTTCTAGGTTTAAAGATCCAGAGTGATTGCAGGAATGTTGTTTTATGAAAAATAGTAAACTGGAAGAATCCCAGATAGCGACAAAAACGGTGTATGAAGGTCGATTGCTGCATGTAAAGGAAGATCAGGTTGTATTGCCGAATGGCAAACATGCCAGTCGTGAATACATTGTTCATCCGGGTGCTGTAGTGATCCTTCCGCTGTTTGATAATGGCGATGTACTGTTGGAAAGGCAGTACCGGTACCCTTTGAGAAGGGAGTTTATCGAATTTCCTGCGGGCAAAATAGATCCAGGTGAAGATGTGCTTGCTTGTGGTCAACGAGAACTCCTTGAGGAAACAGGGTATCTGGCAAAAGACTGGCAATATGTCACGACAATCTATCCTTGTATCGGATATTCGGATGAGAAACTCGTGTATTATATGGCGAAAGGATTGGGCTTTAGCAAGCTCCAACCCGATGAAGATGAGTTTCTTGAGATTTTCCAGCTGCCTTTTGGAACCGCCATGGATATGGTGAAAAGTGGTGAGATTAATGAAGTGAAGACGGTGATAGGGCTCTTCTGGCTAGAAAAAATCATATCTGGCAAATGGTAAGTATTTATTGCAATATTCAAGGTTGTTGTAGTGAAGTTTGAAGGAAGAAAACCTTCCTTTGCGGAGAGGATAGTATGAAGCGAGTAGATGATTTTAGACTGAAATTTGGCAAGAAAGAATTGGTGCCAATCATGATTGGCGGTATGGGTGTAGATATTTCAACCGTGGAGCTTGCACTTGTCGTAGCCAAGCTTGGCGGGGTTGGACATATCTCGGATGCAATGGTCCCAACGGTTTCAGATCGCCGCTTCAAGACGCATTTTGTAAAAGATAAACAAAAAAAGTATAAATACAATTTCAATAATACGGATAAATCCGTTGTTCAGTTCGATCTGGGGCAATTGGCAGAAGCCACAAAGCTGCATGTAGGTCAGGCTATGGGGGCCAAACGGGGTGATGGTATGATCTTCATCAACTGCATGGAAAAATTGACCATGAACAGCCCGAAAGACACACTTCGGGTGCGTCTGGAATCGGCAATGGACGCAGGTATTGAAGGTATTACATTAAGTGCCGGTTTGCATCTGGGATCGCTTTCCCTGGTGCAGGATCACCCGCGCTTTCGCGATGTGAAGTTTGGCATCATCGTTTCATCCTTGCGTGCTTTACAGCTTTTCTTGCGAAAAAATGCGCGTTTGAACCGACTGCCTGATTATGTTGTTGTTGAAGGGCCGCTTGCAGGTGGTCACTTGGGTTTTGGCCTGGATTGGGCTAAATATGATCTGAAAACCATCGTGAAAGAAATACATCAATATTTTGCTCAGGAAGGGATATTTATTCCAGTTATTCCGGCTGGTGGGATATTTACCGGCACGGATGCCATGGAGTTTCTGGATGCTGGTGCAGCTGCCGTGCAGGTGGCAACCCGATTTACGGTGACCAAGGAATGTGGGTTGCCAGCCAAAGTACAGCAAGAATATTTTAAAACGAGTGAAGATAACATCGAAGTCAACGAAATATCGCCAACGGGTTATCCGATGCGTATGCTGAAAAACAGCCCATCCATTGGTGCGGGCATTCAGCCAAACTGTGAAGCTTATGGTTATTTGCTGGATGGTCATGGCCATTGCAGTTACATTGATGCCTATAATCGTGAGCTGGTAAAGCATCCTGATGGCAAAAATATATCGGTTAAAGATAAAACCTGTTTATGTACGCACATGCGCAATTTTGATTGTTGGACCTGCGGGCATTACACCTATCGTTTAAAGGATACGACGCATCAATTAGCTGATGGCAGCTATCAGATTTTGTCGGCAGAACATGTTTTTCAAGATTATCAGTTCAGCGTAGGTCACAAGATAGCCTTGCCTGCCGAGACAGTCTGAAACCTTCCATTTAAAATTTGCCTGAAATATTTATTTGACATGCTGAATATTTCAGTAAAGAATGGTAATCATGAATTCAATTTCCATGCATAAATGTGAATCTATTCGACCCATGCTGCGAGTGTGGGTAGGTACACATTATCTGTGGCATTTGGATGCATTGCGTTGAAATAACGGTTTAAGTTGAATTCCAGGAAGGCCACAGAAATTTCTCTGTGGCCTTTTTTGTTTTGTTTCAAGGAAATAATGATGTCAATACAAGCAGCCTATTTGTCGATCATTCTGATCTGGTCAACTACACCGCTTGCCATTCAGTGGAGTACTGAAGGTACGGGGTTTTTGTTTGCCGTAACTGCGCGTATGTTGATTGGCGTTGTGATTTGTTTGCTGCTAATGATGGTTTTCAGGGTGAAGCTTCCGCTATACCGCGAAGCCAGACTGACTTATTTTGCAGGCGGTTTAGGCATTTTTGGTGCAATGTCCTGTGTATATTGGGGGGCGCTCTACATTCCATCAGGGTTGATTGCGCTGCTATTTGGTTTGCAGCCGATCATAACCAGTTTGGCAGCGGCATTCTGGTTGAATGAACGCAGCTTTACGCTGAATAAAGTATTAGGGGCACTTCTGGGTTTATTGGGGCTAGTGGCTATTTTTGGTTCGGGTTTAAGTGCCGGTGCACATGTGGGGGCAGGCGTTGGCGTGGTGTTGCTGGCAGTTGTGCTGCAATCGGTGAGTCTGGTGTGGGTGAAGCGAATCGGTGCAGATTTACCTGCATTATCCGTGACCAGCGGGGCACTATTGGTGGCAGTTCCATTATTTGCATTAAGCTGGGCGCTGGTTGATGGCACTGTGCCGGAGTCACTTGTTCCAAGAGCCGGGTGGTCGATTGTGTATCTGGGCGTGTTCGGTTCGGTTGTAGGGTTTAACCTGTATTTTTATATCATAAAGCGATTGGAAGCGGGTCAGACAGCTTTAATTACTTTGATTACACCTGTTAGTGCGCTGATGTTGGGACATGTGTTGAACGGGGAGAAAATTCAGTCCGCGGTGTGGATTGGGACAGTATGTATTTTATGTGGTCTGATGTTGCATCAGTGGCAAGTATTGTCCACAGGTTTGCAGCGTGTGAGAATACGTCGGCAAAAATAATGAAGCTAAAGTAATTGTAAACCACGATGTTGCCAGCTACTATTTTTCTGCAGGTTATTGAGTGCCGGCAATGACAAACAAAGCAATGACACATGAAAAACCAAGTGCCCAGACAGCAGATCGCAATGTGGCTTTATCCAGTATGTAAAAGCTCGCGTGCAGAATGCGAAAAGCGATGAAGGCTACTGCAAGCATATCAATGGTGCTTTGGGGTGCGTGTTGCAGTTGTGCAATGATGACTGCCGCAGCAAAAGCGGGAAATGCTTCAAATGCGTTGAATTGTGCCCAGTTTGCCCGTTTTCTATAACCATCTGTCTTTGCAAGATATTCCCGAGGTGCGTGATTGTCGTAACCAGCTTTTGCTTTGGCTAACATCGCAATCGGGTATGGGATCAGGGCAGCAACTAAAATACACCAGTAAGCTATACTCACGAATTCTCCTGTTTGGATAAGGGGCGTCAGATCAAGTGTGGTTGTTCAGTATACACTTGCTTTTTGAATATGGTATTCCCTGCGGTAGTTTGAGTGCTTGTGCATGGTACAATTTGCTATGTTTAATTATTGGAAATAACCATGATTATAAACCCTTTTGCTGCTCCAGCAGAACCTGTCGACAAACGAATTACACTGAAAACAAAGGTTGGTCAGCAAGTCAGTCTGGAAGTGACACTGGCTGACGATAAAGGCCGTCAAAGCGCTGCAGAATATATACGGCATTTGTTCGATGAAATAAGAAAAAAAATGGATGAGCCCGTCATTATTGTTGGTGCTGCAGAGCAAGACCATTTCAACGACGAAGAAATCAAAAAACAGATTTTGTACGTTGCTTCTTTTCACGATTCCATGTTTGGTACCTTCAACCAGCAGAGCAAATTGCCAGAAGATGAACGCAATGAGTTCATTGAACTCTTTTTACTAGCTTGTGCGACGGTTCTTGATGGGAAAAATATCCTGATTGATCTGGAAAAAGGCAAGATTGGAGATGAATCCAGATTGAATTAGTTTTGCAAGCGCATGGGATAAATCTTGGTTTGTGTATTTTCATTACAAGTTGTTTTAAATGGATAAATTGAAGTACTGTGCTGATAAAAGACATGAAAATATTGATTGTTGATGACAGTGAAATCGCACGTCACTCGCTTGAGATGTTGTTGCATGCTATCGGGTATACAGATGTTTTGTCGTGCTCTTCAGCACATGACGCTCTCAATTTATTGGGTGTGTCTGACAAGGTGTTTAACGAGAGTTTTCCTGTTGATTTGATATTGATGGACGTTATCATGCCGGAAATGAATGGGATAGAAGCTATCTCACATATCCGGGCTGTGCATCAACTTAAGGATATCCCAATTATTATGGTGTCGATCAGCGGCGAAATTTCATTTCTGGAACGCGCATTTGCTGCGGGTGCTACGGACTTTATCAGTAAGCCGATTAACGCCATTGAGTTGAGTGCAAGGGTTCGGGCTGCTTTCAGGCTCAAGTTGGAAATGGATATTCGCAAAGAGCGGGAGCAACAACTGGAAGTGTTAAACCGCACACTGGCAGTAATGTGCAATATTGATAATTTGACTGGCATTGCGAACCGACGCTGCTTTGATGATGCATTGGCGAAAGAGTGGGAAAACGCATTGCGATCCAGACAGCCTTTATCCATGTTGCTGGTTGACATTGATGTATTCAAGGAATTTAACGATACCTACGGACACGTGGAAGGAGATGCGTGCCTGCAGCAGGTTGCGAAAGCGCTGAGAGATTGTGTAGATACTCCGGGAGCGTGTACTGCGCGTTTTGGCGGGGAAGAATTCGTGATATTGCTGCCTAATGTGGATCAATTAAGTGCTGAGGAGCTGGCTGCCAGCATACACGCAAAAATCGCGCATTTGCAGATTTCGCATTCTGCTTCAAAAGTGGCAAATTTTGTTACGGTGAGTATCGGGTTGGTGAGCGTTGTGCCGGAATCTTCTGCTAAATCACTGGATATGTTAAAGGCGGCAGATAATGCGCTTTATGCCGCCAAGCAGCAAGGTCGGAATCGAACAGTGACTGGCTCGCCAGTTTTGGCAATGAATTAAATATAAAGCATCTGCCCCACTATTGTTTTTTGGAAAAGGATAATGGGGCAGACTAAGAAGTATACTGAAAGGGAGCGCTTGCCCCCTTTTATTTCTTACAATTCGCTTGCGTGCTCAGCCAGATACTCAGCAACACCTTCAGGAGAAGCCTTCATACCTGCTTTACCCTTGTTCCAGCCAGCTGGGCAAACTTCACCGTGCTGCTCAGTGAATTGCAGGGCGTCTATCATGCGGATCATTTCGTCTACGTCACGGCCTAGTGGCAGATCGTTGATCACTTGATGGCGAACAATCCCATTGGTGTCGATCAGGAATGAACCGCGCAGTGCAACCTTGTCACCAATCAGCACGTCATAGTCACGTGCAATAGCGTGGCTAAGATCAGCTACCATCGGGAATTGCACATTGCCTAAACCACCTTTTTCAACTGGGGTGTTTTTCCACGCCAAGTGGGTGAATTGGGAATCTACGCTGACAGCAATCACTTCAACATTGCGGTCTTTGAATTCTTTCATGCGGTGGTCGAAAGCCAGGATTTCGCTTGGGCATACAAAGGTGAAATCAAGCGGATAGAAGAAAAGAACCGCATATTTGCCGTTGATATGGCTTTTCAGGTTGAAGTTTTCTTCGATTGTGTTGTTAGGCATTACCGCAGCAGCGGTGAAATCTGGAGCCGGTTGGGTTACTAAAACAGCCATATTTTCCTCATTGGTGTTGTTGATGTAAAAAGTTCAGCCCGCAATTTTAACCTGAAATAGGAGATAAATATAACCATATTCTTACATAGGGAATCATTCCTTTATTCCTTCTGGTAAACTCGCATCCATGATTTCATTACGCAAACTTTCGCTGCAACGTGGCAGCAAACTTCTTTTTGATAATATTGACCTGACTATTCATGCGGGTCAGAAGATAGGTGTAACCGGCGCTAACGGGAGTGGGAAGTCCACACTGTTTGCTTTATTTCGAGGGGAAATTCACTCGGATAAAGGTGATCTGGATATGCCTTCTCGTCTGGAAATTGCGCATGTAGCTCAGGAAACGCCTGCATTGGATGTCAGTGCAATTGATTTTGTGCTGGACGGAGACCGTGAGCTGCGTGAAGTAGAGGCGGCTTTGCGGCAAGCAGAGGATGCGCATAACGGTGAGCTGATTGCCGAGTTGCACGCCCGTTTCGATAATATTGAAGGATATAGCGCAAAATCCCGGGCAGCCCGCATGTTACACGGACTGGGATTTTCACCTGAGCAGTTCGATAAGCCTGTGGCCGTGTTCTCAGGGGGGTGGCGCATGCGATTGAATCTTGCCCAGGCGCTGATGTGCCGTTCGGATTTATTGTTACTGGATGAGCCCACAAACCATCTGGACCTGGATGCGGTGTTATGGCTCGAACAATGGTTGAAAAGTTATCCTGGTACTTTGCTGCTGATTTCGCACGATCGGGATTTTCTGGACAACACAGTCAATGCAATCGCTCATGTAGAGCACCAGCAGATTACACTTTATACCGGTAATTATGCAGATTTCGAGCGGCAGCGTGCTGCCAGGCTGGCATTGCAGCAATCCGCTTTTGAAAAACAGCAACGGGAAGTAGCCCATCTCCATTCCTATATTGATCGCTTCCGTGCATCCGCCACCAAGGCGCGTCAGGCACAAAGCCGGATAAAAGCGCTGGAAAGGATGGAAATGATTGCCGCAGCCCATGTGGATTCGCCTTTTTATTTCAGTTTTCGTGCTGCAGAATCTACCCCCAACCCGGTTATACGGCTGGAGGAAGTAAGTGCCGGTTATGCGGATAGCCCGATTTTAACGGGCATCAATTTCAGTCTGGAAGCCGGCGCCAGAATAGGATTGTTGGGTGCGAATGGCGCGGGTAAGTCTACTCTGATCAAGACCCTTGCAGGCGAGCTGCCTGTGGTGTCAGGTAAAAGGATTGAAGGGAAAGATTTGCGTATCGGCTATTTTGCGCAACATCAGCTGGAGCAATTACGACCGGAAGAAAGTCCCTTGCAGCATTTACAAAGGCTCGATTCCAGTGCGCGCGAATCGGAATTGAGAAACTTTCTGGGTGGTTTTAATTTTCGAGGTGAGGCTGCACTTGGCCCCGTAGCGCCATTCTCCGGTGGAGAAAAATCCCGGCTTGCTTTGGCATTGCTGATCTGGCAGCGCCCTAATCTGTTATTGCTGGATGAACCCACTAACCATCTGGATCTTGAGATGCGCCATGCCCTTACTCTGGCTTTGCAGGATTACGAAGGTGCACTGGTTGTTGTTTCTCATGATCGCCACTTATTAAGGGCGACTACAGACCGCTTTTTGCTGGCAGCCAATGGCATCGTAGCGCCGTTTGATGGAGATCTTGATGACTATCGCAGGTGGCGCGCTGAACAATCCAGTGCTGAACCTGCTTCAAATGGCAGTGATAAGTCACAAGAGATTGATCGTAAAGCGCGTAAGCGTGTTGAAGCGGAAGAGCGCAATCGGCTCGCTGTATTACGTAAGCCGATCGAAGCAAAGATCAAGAAATTAGAGAAGGAAATTGAGTCATATACTGCGGAAAAAAGCAGGCTGGATAGTTTGCTGGTTGACGCAGACATTTATCTGGATGAGAAAAAGGAATTGTTAAAGACTTCTCTTATGCAGCAGTCAAGAGTGACTGAACAGCTGCATCAAGCAGAAGAAGCCTGGCTGGAGCAACATACTGCGCTGGAGGAAATACTCTTGCCAGAAACACAATAGCGCCTCATTTTTCATTGCAGAAACTGGAAATACTATGCTGGAATATATATTTTTTGATCAGGTTTTGCTTTGCCATTCCATGGATTATTCAAATCAACTGGGTGTGGTTTGTAGTCAATCCGAAGATTCGATCCGGACGTCATGCTTGAATTTTCCCATGTTAAACTCCCCCTTTTATTCATAGGCATTAAGCGTGGAAGAATATGATATTGTCGCCGCTGTGGACCTGGGATCAAACAGCTTCCGTTTGCAGGTTGCGCGCGTGGTGGATGATCAAATATACCCCCTGGATTCTCTGAAAGAAACGGTGCGTCTTGGTGCTGGCTTAACGCCAGACAAGTTTCTGGATGAAGACTCTCAGGCCCGTGCACTGGTATGTCTGAAGCGTTTTGGTGAGCGACTGAGAGGGCTGCCTGTACATGCCGTAAGGGTGGTAGGGACCAATACACTGCGTGTTGCCAAGAATGCACCAGCCTTTTTAGCGAAAGCTGAAGAAGCGCTGGGATTTCAGATTGAAGTCATTGCGGGGCGTGAAGAGGCAAGACTGATTTATTTAGGGGTTGCCCACAGCGTGCCTGCCTCTCAGAACCACAGGCTGGTAGTGGACATCGGTGGTGGCTCGACTGAATGTATTATTGGCGAGGGATTAGAGCCCTACAAGATGGAAAGCCTGTACATGGGCTGTGTCAGTTACAGTTTGCGTTTTTTCCCTGAGGGTAAGGTTACTAAAGAAGCCATGCAAAATGCTGAAATGGCCGCAAAAATGGAACTGCTTTCCATTCGTTCCAGGTTTTCCAGCGGGCACTGGCAGGAAGCAATCGGCTCATCGGGAACAGCGCGTGCGCTGGCTGACTTGCTGGAGCAAAATGGATGGAGCAAAGTGGGCATCACGGCTGAAGGGTTGGCACAACTCCGAAATGTTTTGTTGAAAGCGGGGGATTGTAAAAAGCTGGATCTGCAGGGGATGAAACAGGAACGTATTCCGGTTTTACCGGGCGGGTTGGCAATCATGTCCGCCATATTTTCAGAACTGGGTATTCAGCAAATGAACATTGCAGGAGCTGCCCTTCGTGAAGGTGTGTTATACGACCTTTTAGGTCGCTTCCATCATCATGATATGCGTGATGCGACTGTAAAGCAGTTTATGCGTCGCTACCATGTTGATCCAACTCAGGCATTACGCGTAGCAAATTTTTCCTCATCACTTTTTGCCGAAGTAGCTCAAGGGCTTGAGGAAGATATAGAAGAACTTCAGCAACATCTTTTATGGGCAGCCGATTTTCACGAAATCGGCATTTCTATCGCCCATAGTGGATACCATAAACATTCCGCCTATATTCTTGAACATGCCGACATGCCAGGGTTTTCAAAACTGGAACAGTTCCAGCTAGGTTTGCTGGTAAGGGCGCAACGTGGGTCCTTATCCAAAGTGCCAGGAATCACTGATAAACCCGCTTATTGGCTTGCTATTCTTGTATTGCGCCTGGCTGTTTTGTTTTATCGAAGTCGTACTGATATCGAAGTGCCTAAAATACAGTTGAAGTTGCGTGATAACGAGTATCGATTAAAGCTCGAAAAAGGCTGGTTGGAACAAAACCCATTGACAGACAATGCCTTGCAATCGGAAATCAAAGAGTGGAAATCGATTGGAGTGGTTTTCAGTGTTTCCAATAGCAAAGGTGATTAGTCCATTCAGTGCCAGCATTTCTGCAGGTGACGTTAATCAGGCTATATTTTAAGGTATCCCTATTTTTTATTATCAACTGTGAAGTTGACCTTCAATGTGTTAATTTGTGCGTGTTTAGCCGGGTGCGGTTTTGACGACTTTAGTAGTCAGCATCCCGGGGGCGCGAATCCACCTACTTTAGTAGGTGGTAGTTTAGTTACGTTTTATTTGTAATGGCAAGCCACGCAGACAACTATCGCTAAATTTATATGGTTTCATAAATTTAACATGCGATCTTCATATTTCAGATATCAAGGCACACTTATCCGTGGAATGACAATCCCTGGTTTCATTGCAATAATGGCGGCGGTCAATAAACAAACTGTTGCCATGAATAGCTTTTGCACGTTTCTTTGCTTCAGCTGCTACTGACGAAACTTCATAATGTGAGTTAAATGTCCCCGGCTCTATGCGCACAGCACCAATTGAAAGTGTTGTTAAAGGCTGAAAAACCGGTTCGTTTTTTCGGTCTGTGGTAACGAACCCGCCTTGTGCAAAATCGGTTGCTGAAAAGAATGGGGCGATGAGTTTGCTAAATTCAGAAAGTGCATCCTGGCAACGCTTTTCCCAATCAGCACTTTGAAACATAATGAAAAAATCATCTCCCCCTATATGACCAATAAAGTCACAGTCCGGGTTGCAGATACTGGAGAGCGTTTTACCGGTCAACTGAATGATATCGTCACCTCTACGATAGCCATATTTGTCATTGAATGGCTTGAAATTATCAAGATCACAATAACAGACAACAAACGATGCCTGACTATGTATCAGCCTGTCTATATGTTCATTGATAGGCACATTCCCAGGTAGCAGCGTAAGTGGATTGGCGTAACGTGCGGCGGTTATCTGCATTTGGGTTATTTCCCGCATCAGGTCATGGCCCGTACCGATACCGATGTATTCTCCTTTGCTGGTAATAATGAACCCATCGGAAAGATAACGGCGCTCGCTCGCAACCATGAGGTGGCTGAGTGCCTGGATACTGATGTCCTTGTCTACTATCATGGGTGCGCTATCCATGAATTTGGAGCATGCTTTTTTGCCATATAATTCGCGAGAGTAAAGCTTGGAAAATGAGTCAATCAACATATGGCGGTTGATCATGCCCACAGGCGTACCATTTTTCACTACCGGAATGGCTTGAAGCGCTGGGGATTCGCTGAAGATTTTGTAAACATCTTCATTCACAGTGTCTGGTGAAACAACAGGCACTTCAATGAGCAATCGGCTAGCCGACACGGTATTTTGCGTCAGGCTTTTAGACTGAGGATAGACCGTAATGCCCGGCAAGCACAGTGCTTTGCTGATTTCGACCGGAGCAATGACAGACGGTGTATTACTAGGGCGCGCAATATGGTAGCCTTGCCCGAAATCAATACCCAAGTCTTTGATGATCATCAGTTCAGCCTGAGTTTCAATACCTTCCGCAATCACGCGAGCAGCTGCATTTTCTGCAATTTTTTGAATGGATTGGACAAATTGTAGTTTAAGCGGGTCTTGATTAATGTTTTGAATGAAGTGTTTGTCGATTTTGACATAATCAGGACGAATCTCTGACCAGAGCCGTAATCCGGAAAATCCTTCACCCAAATCGTCTATGGCGATTTCAAAGCCCATTTCTCTATAATGGGAGGTCGCCTCTCGTAACAGATTGTAATCGAATGTTGGCTGGCTTTCGGTAAGTTCGATGATGACCTGGTCTGGACTAATGCCTAAATTTTGCATATAGCATAGCGTTTCACTTTGTTTGAAATCCGGCTTTAATAAGCACTCTGGGCTAATGTTAAGAAATAGTTTGCCAATCAACCCAAGCTTAACAAACGTTTCAAGAACAACTTGCCGGCAGAGTTGTTCCATTTCAACAGAAAGTTTGTTCAGATTTGCTGCATTGAATAGATTAATGGGTGAATGGAGAGGACTATCTGAAGGGCCGCGAATCAATCCTTCAAAGCCAATAATATGACCATCCCGCATTGAGATGATCGGTTGGAAAACAGCATTGAGGCGACGGTTTTCAATTATTTCGTTTAAATGGCTGCGCATGTCATTGCTTGGGAAGTTTTTTATCTGGCTTAACATTGGCTACTCTGAATAAAATTCTGTATAAATAATTTATTTAGTTTGTGGTTACATGGTTTCAATGGGAAATTTATATTCATGTGCGAGATTTTGCGAGTGAATGCTTAAATCCATTTTTTTCTTTCGGGAGAGTTTTTTAGAGTAAATGGTACATAAGGCGAGTTGCTTGCATGTATGGCAAGTAACGAAATGTTTGATAGTCAGCTTTTCGTTAAAGCTTGACTCGTTTTTGGAGGTTAGCCTAATTTCCTGATGGAGGCATCTTTCGCAAATAAGCATAAACTTCTTTTGGTAAAGTAAATGCAGTGCATACTAGCGCCGAAACGTGACAGTTTGATGAATGCAGATTTATTGAATGTAGAGCGACAGATAGCCGTCTAATTTTCGTCAGAAAATTTATCTAATAGACTTTCCTGAGCACTGAAGGGTTGGGCGCGATTGGGGGTTTTGCGATAATAACGTCCATCAGGGTCCATTTCCCAAGCTTGTAAGTTATCTCTCAAGTAAGTTCTTAGTCCTTCAGCAATAACGCGCCTTTTAAGGCGCTGATTCAATATGGGGAAGCAGGCTTCAATCCGGCGGAAAAAATTCCGGTCCATCCAGTCTGCGCTGGATAAATAGACATCCTGTTTTCCATTATTGCGAAAATAAAATATGCGGGTATGTTCCAGAAATCTGCCGATGATGGAACGCACACGAATGTTTTCAGAAACGCCCGGTATGCCCGGACGCAGAGCGCACACTCCACGCACAATCAAATCAATTTTGACCCCTGCACAAGATGCTTCATAGAGTGCCTGGATGATTTGTGGTTCAACCAATGAATTCATCTTGGCTATAATGGCTGCAGGGCGTCCTTTTTGGGCTTGCTCAATTTCGTTGTGTATTGATTTGATCAGTTGCGGATGTAAAGTGAAGGGGGCTTGCCACAAGTGTCTGAGTTGACTTGCTTTCCCTAGTCCTGTGAGTTGGGCGAAAATATCGTTCACATCGCTGCCGATTTCTTCGGAACAGGTGAAAAGCCCAAAATCCGTATAGAGTTTGGAAGTTCTCGGATGATAATTACCTGTGCCTAAATGTACGTAGCGTTTTAATCCTTGCTCTTCTCTTCTGACAACTAAGATCATTTTGGCGTGAGTTTTGTAACCAACTACACCGTAAATGACATGAGCGCCGGCATCTTCAAGTTTGGCTGCCCAGTTGATATTGGCTTCTTCATCAAATCTTGCCAGAAGTTCGACGACAACCGTTACGTCTTTGCCACTTTGTGCTGCCTTGATAAGGGCTTCCATCAAGGCAGAATCCGTGCTGGTTCGATATACAGTCTGCTTGATGGCGACTACTTGCGGATCGCGGGAAGCCTGTTGAATAAAATCGACTACCGGTTTAAATGATTGAAATGGATGGTGTAGCAGGATATCGCTCTTACGTATTGCCTCAAACATGTCAGGATGTTTCGATACGGTGGCTGGTATCCCTTGAACAAACGGTGGAAACTTCAGAAATGGCAAATCAACTGAATCCGGGATTTGCATTAACCTGACCAGGTTAACCGGGCCATTTACCCGAAAAAGATCGTTTTGTGTCAGATTGAATTGTTCCAGTAAAAAACTAGCCATTTTTTCAGAGCAATTGTCGGCAACTTCCAAACGCACCGCATCCCCGTAATGTCGATGCGGTAACTCACCCTGCAAAGCTAGCCGAAGGTTTTTGATCTCTTCTTCATCAACAAACAGATCGCTGTTACGAGTAACGCGGAATTGATAGCAGCCTTTTACATTCATGCCGGAGAAAAGTTCGTTTACATGAGCATGCAGAATGGAGGAGAGAAACACAAAACCGTATTCACAGCCTGCAATATCATTGGGTAAACGGATTACTCTGGGGAGGGCACGGGGTGCCTGAACGATTGCGGTGCCCGAGTTGCGGCCAAAAGCGTCTTTTCCTTCCAGTTCCACGGCAAAGTTTAGGCTTTTGTTCAATACACGGGGAAATGGATGGGATGGGTCCAGCCCGATAGGGGTCAGTACCGGCATCACCTCGCGGAAAAAATAGGATTTAATCCATTCGCTTTGTGTTTCATCCCAATGGGTGCGCCGTAAAAATCGCACACCGTGGCGTGCCAGTTCGGGCAAGATCAGATCGTTGAACTGGCGGTATTGTCGAGCTATGAGCTCATGAGTTCGTTTGCTGACCAGCTGGTAAGCCTGTTGAGGAGGTATGTCATCCGGGCTTTTTGCTACGCTGCCCAGTTTGATTTTTTCCTTCAGGCCTGCCACGCGGATTTCAAAGAACTCATCCAGATTGCTGCTGAAAATACACAAAAAGCGCAGGCGTTCCAGAACTGGGGTGTTTGTGTCTTCAGCCTGTGCCAGTACTCTGTCATTAAAAGCCAGCAGGCTGAGTTCTCGGTTAATATAGTATTCTGGTGCATTAAAATCAGTCATAGCTAACAATGCTACCTCAAAACCATGGAATCTATCTATCTTATGCATACTGAAATTGAATTGAAATTAGTGATAAAAAGCGCTGATATTCCTGCCCTGATGAATCACTCTCTGCTTAACTGTGTAAATTCGGAGAGGAAACCCTTACGGAATATTTACTTTGATACGCCAGATTTGACTTTGGTAAACCAGAAAATGGCATTTCGAATGCGACTTGTTGATTCCCGCTGGATTCAAACTGTGAAAGGTGGGGGTAAGGTGGAAGGTGGATTGCATCAGCGAAATGAATGGGAGGTTGAAGTTGAAAGTGAAAAACCGGACTTTGAGAAACTTTCACAATCACCTTGGCACAGCATTTTTACGCCAGATATCCAAAATGCCATGGTACCTTTGTTTGAGACAAATTTCTGGCGTACAACGTGGTTAATTGAGTTGCCAAAGGGGTTGGTTGAATTGGCACTGGATGTAGGTGAAATACAAGTGGGCAATTTGACTGAGCCCATTAGTGAAGTAGAACTGGAGCTGAAATCGGGAAAACCTGATGCTTTGTTTGAACTCGCAGAACTTCTGAATGAAACAGTCACTCTGCAAGCGGAAGATAAAAGCAAGGCTGAACGTGGCTATGCGCTTTATGCTGAATCAAGACCATTGAAATAGGTATAACTTTAGCTGAAGTAAGGCAAGTTGTACTATTTTTAATTCGTTGGATGGCTTTTTTTCATGATGTAATTTTTTCAGGTTTGTTATAAAACTGTAACCAGCGTTTGTTAAGCTTAGCGAGATCATATAATGGAGCAGTGGATGGATTTGATTTTGTGGCGTCATGCCGATGCAGAGGATGGGTTTCCCGATTCATCCAGAAAGTTGACAGAGAAAGGTGAGAAACATGCTCAATTGGTCGCGCAGTGGCTTAAATCCAGGTTGCCGAATAATTTAAGTGTTCTGGTTAGTCCGACAAAGCGAACCTTGCAAACTGCAGATGCACTCACCAGTAAGTATGAAATACGAAAAGAACTGGCGCCAGGTGCAGATGTTGCTACTGTTCTGTCGGCGGCGGGCTGGCCCTCAGCCAAGGGGGCGGTAATTGTAGTTGGGCATCAGCCAACCCTGGCACGTGCTGCTGCATTTCTTCTATCAGGAGAGGAAGCCGACTGGAGCATGAAAAAAGGGAGTATCTGGTGGCTAAGTAATCGCATACGTCAGGGTGAAAAGCAAATTATCCTGCGGGCGGTTATTTCACCAGAGTTTCTCTGAGTGTAAATTGCACAGTTATAACCGGGGTATCAGTTATATTCCCAAGGTTTCAACCCATGCTAAGGCTTCAAAATGGGCTTTGTTGACTGTTTTTGGTTCAAGCTGCAAAGCTTCAGCCAGGCTTTCAATTCGCTCTACATCTGTTCCTTCACATGCTTCCGTGAGTTCCAGAAAAGGCCCGTAAATGCCTTGGCGAGTAAGAAGTGCATCTGAAATGTTTTCAGGAAGGGAAAGCTTGTCTAATACGCTCTCCATCGGCATCTCAAGCATTGCATCAAGTAATGAGAAAACACCCACGATGAATAAGTTGTCCCGATCATTTTTTTCCAGATGATCCTGCCCCAGTAATTCAGTGAGGCGTCCGCGCGTTACAGCTGTTTTCATCAGCGCAGGAGGTGTGGATTCTGACGTACCTGCGGTGACGAGCAATAACGTCAACCAGCGGTAAAGCTGTTGATAGCCCAGAATGGAAACTGCATGTTTGATAGACTGAATTTCACAGGAAAGACCAAATCCTACGGAATTAATATACCGCAGTAATTTGAATGAAAGGGCAACGTCACGCTTGAATGCAAGTTCGATGTCTTTAATATCTTCATTTTTGCGAACCTGATTAAGGAGTTGCAATACATTCGCGTGAGCAGGGTTGATTATCTTTGCGGTCAGTGTTTCTGGGTGTGCAAAATAATACCCCTGGTAATAATCAAAATCCAGGTTTTTGCACCCCTTAAATTCACCATGGGTTTCTACTTTTTCCGCTACCAGTTTAACCGGGTAATTTTTTAGAATTTTGACTGTTTCAGCCGTTTTAACCGGTCCTAGTTTTTGTATGTCCAGCTTGACGAAATCTACTACATCCAAAAATGGTGTCATTTCAGGTGTGTGTTCGTAATCATCCAGCGCAAGGCGAAAATCCATCGCGCGTAACTCTTTGCAGCGTTGAATGAGTTCAGGGGTAGGTAATACCGATTCCAGAATTTCGAGTACGACTTGCTTGGCAGGTAACAATTCCAGAAACTCGCTTTCAAGCATCGGTGTAGCAATGTTGATGAATGCGAATTTGTCTCCTAATACCCATTGGGTGCCCATATTACCAAATGCGTTTGCAATGACGCGTGTACCTGCGTGCACATCATCGGTAATTTCAGCGGTAGTGGCTGTTCCACTGTGTCGGAATAATAGCTCATAGGCTACGATTTTTTGTTGCTTGTCTAGTATGGCCTGGCGGCCGATAAAGGCTTGATCATGCATAGGTTTTGATAGGCCAATTATTTAAGGGGGATTAAAAGATTACTGGTAATCGTTTTAAATACGCTGTATCGATTATTAACAAACTGGAAAGATAAATCAAATCTTTTAATTTTCTGAGTGAAAAATAAAATGCGATTTATTTTTCACTCAGAAAGTTGAATGTTTATATTAAATTAAATCGCTCTGGCAAAAAGACTGGCGCGGGTTTCTGTAGTATTCGTCCGCAGCAGTTCTTCCATATCCAGCACAAGAACAATGGAACCGTCTCCTGACATGGTAGCACCTGCAACGCCTTTGGGTTTGATATCTACTAATGGCTTGATAACGACATCATCACGTCCCACAAATCCGTCAATTGCCAATATAAAGGAAGTGTCACCGGATTGCATCAGGACACCAAAGGCAGGAGACGTATTATCAGGCCATCCAAGCAGGGCAGCCAGGGATCGTATAGGCAGCACTTCATCGCGGACTACCATCGTTGCCCGCCCTGAAACTTGTTGTACGTTTTCGGACTGAATCGGGATGATTTCCCTGACCAGAGACAATGGCACGGCAAATGGTTGCGCACCTACCCGAACTACCAGCACGGGTAAGATGGCTAGCGTCAGCGGAAGTGAAATAGTAAATACGCTGCCCTGACCAACAACTGAAGTGACGTCTATACGGCCATTCAGGCGCTGGATGTTGGTTTTCACCACATCCATGCCTACTCCCCGTCCTGAAACGCTGGAAATCTGGTCTTTTGTAGAAAACCCTGGCAGGAAAATCAGGTTCAGGCATTGACGGTCATCCAGTGTATTTGCCGTTTCCAGATCTATGACGCCTTTTTCCACCGCTTTGTTTCTGATCACGTCAGGACGCATTCCTCGACCATCATCGGATATTTCAATGATGATGTGGTCACCTACCTGGGTTGCACTGAGTTTGACAATGCTTTTTGATGGCTTATGTGATAATTCGCGTTCTTCCTGATTTTCAATACCATGATCAACTGCATTGCGAACAAGATGCACCAGTGGATCGTTTAAATCTTCGATCATGGTTTTATCCAGTTCGGTTTCTTCACCAGTAATAATCAGTTCAACATCTTTACCTAATTGTCTCGCCAAGTCTCTGGCAAGTCGCGGGTATTTCTGGAACAGTCTGCCTATGGGCTGCATACGCGTTTTCATCACCGCATTTTGCAAATCACCAACCAGCAGGTCCAATTGGCTTACAGCTTCGTCCAGAGCCCGCAAGGTTTCGTTATTTGATCTTCCCTGCAGGATATCTGCGCGCAGACAGTTCAAACGGTTCTTGGTTAATCCAATTTCGCCAGACAAGTTCAAAACCTGATCCAGTCTGACCGTGTCAATACGGATGGTTGTTTCTTTGGCCACATACTGTTGTTGTGGTTGGGGCGGGTTTTTTGCCGCCGCTTGTGAAATGGGTTCTATTTTTTGTATGGATGAAATGTCTTTAATAGTTGGGTGTGAGTCAACAGACGGTGTTTTGGCTTCTTCACCCACTAAGGCGTTATACAGGTTATTCCAGTCAACACCCTCTGCAGAAGCTTGCGGTGCAGGGGCAGAGGAATCTGTTTTTGCAGATGAAGTTGCGGTTAGTTTGGGAACGGCTTCACCGGCAATAGCAGCATCCAGTATAGCCAAAAGCGTCGGGTCGGCAGCTTGGGGTTGCTGGTGTTGCGATAGTGAGCCAAACATATCACGTACCACGCCAGTTGCGTGCATGATGGCATCCATGATCTCGGCATTTAAGGTTAATTCACTGTTTCGCAACTTATCAAACAGGTTTTCTGTCCTGTGACACAGTGCAACCAGTTCATTGGCATTCAGAAAGCCAGCCCCACCTTTGATAGTGTGGAAACCCCGGAAAATGTCGTTGAGCATTGCTTTGTCGTTAGGTGACTTTTCCAGTTCCACCAGTTTGTTATCCACTTCTGACAGTAGCTCTGTTGCTTCTGTGAGAAAGTCCTGTAACAACTCTTCCATGCCTTCGAAATCGCTCATCTTTTTATTTCCATTTCAAGTTTTGTCCGAAACTGTTTTTTACACGTTGCTGACAAATCTGATTAGAATCCTAAACTGTCCAATAAATCATCTACTTGCGTCTGACTGGTAACAACATCTGTTCTACCTTCGCTGTTTATCACCGGCCCGTTAAGCAATCCGGAATTCACTTCTGCCTTCTTGCTTTGGGGGGTGCTTTCAACCAGCAACTTGACCAATTGCTGTTCAACACTTTGAGCCACATCAATAATCTTTTTGATGACCTGGCCTGTGAGGTCCTGAAAATCCTGAGCCATCATGACTTCCATTAATTGTGCGTTGGTTGCCTTGGTGCGGGCAGGCACATCAGCCAGATAACCTTGGGTTTGGGTTACCAGTGTTTTGAATTCTTCTACACTTAACTGCTTGGCAAACAATCGATCCCATTGCTGCGAAAGTGCTGCGGCATCTGCTTCCAGCTTCTCCTGTATGGGGATTGCTGCTTCAGTTGCAGTCAAAGCACGCTCAGCGGCTTGCTCAGTCATTGCTGCAATGTAATTGAGGCGGTCTCGCGCATCAGGCATGGATTCCACCGCATTTTCCAGGGATTTGTCATACCCTAATTCGCGTAATGTCTCATGCAGGTTGCGCGTCATGTGGCCAATCTGGGAATAAACTGCTTCATTACAACTGGTATCTTCGCTTGCTTTATCTGTAGAGGAAGCAACAGTTTCAACTGCGGGAGCAGGAGTGTCCACCGCTTCTGGCTCAGCACTACCGGCCATTACGATGCTATCAAACAAAGCTTCTAAATCGTCTGAATCACCGCTGTTTTGGGAAGCATTACTCAAGGCATTTCTCCTTATTTACCCATCTTTTCAAATATTTTGTTCAGCTTTTCTTCTAATGTAGCTGCAGTAAAAGGTTTTACTACATAGCCGCTAGCACCAGCCTGAGCTGCTTCGATAATGTTTTCTTTCTTTGCTTCAGCGGTTACCATCAGGACAGGTAAGCCTTTCAAATCCGCATCTGCCCGGATATTTCTGAGCAGTTCAATACCAGTCATGTTGGGCATATTCCAGTCGCTCACCACAAACTCAAAATTTCCGCCACGAAGCTTTTGAAGTGCTACTACACCATCTTCGGCTTCATCAACGTTGGTAAACCCCAGTTCTTTTAAAAGATTGCGCACAATTCTTCGCATAGTGGAAAAATCATCAACAACCAAAAACTTCATATTTTTATCAACCATGCATAACTCCACAATTTTGACCAAAACTGCAATCCTTAAATCCGCCCAGGATGCTGTAAGATCCAGTGTTTACTTAAACTTTGATTATAACAATGCTTTTATACATAAGTTTAATATTTGCCTGGTGAAAATGCTGATAAGGCATTGCTAACACTATATTTCAACTCAAATCAAAAATTCATTACCCTTGGTTGTCAAGCGGCACGCACTTGTTAAAAACGTGTAGTGCATTGTTTTATCTGCTTAAATAAGGCCGTAAGGTTTCTGAAAGCGCGATAGGGTCAAACTTGCCCACATACGCATCTACCCCAACTGCTTTACCCATCGCTTTATTCGCTTCAGACGAGAGTGACGAATGCATGACCACTGGGATATTACTGAAACGGCGGTCAGATTTGATGTTCTTTGTTAGTACATATCCATCCATTTCCGGCATTTCTGCATCTACAAGAATCAGTTTGATCTGATCATGAAGATCAAAGCCATCTTGCTGGGCGCGATTTGCAAGACCCTGCAGTTTTTCCCAGCCTTCAAGTCCATTATTCGCAAGCTGGTGTTTTACCCCCAGTTTATCCAGGACCATAACAATTTCTTTACGTGCTACGGCTGAGTCGTCTACAAAGAACACAACGATTTCAGATTTGGATTCGATGGGGACCAATTCAGGAATTGGAGCTTCACCAATGGCATTGGCAAGTATCTGTTCCACATCCAGAATGGATACGAGTTTTCCATCGGGAAGTTCAGTAATAGCCGTGATCATACTGTCATTCCCGGCAAGCATGGATTCTGGTGGTTTGACCTTGTCCCAGTCTACACGGATGATTCGATCGACTGAATGCACCAGGAAGCCCTGAGTTCGCCGACTGTACTCGGTCACAATCATTGTCTGGCCGGTATCTTCTGGCGCATCATCAACATCGATAAATTTTGCGAGTGCAATCACTGGAATAATATTGCCACGCAAGGAAATGACCCCTTCAACGCCAACCGGCATATAGGGTGTCTTTGTGATTTGCGGCGTCTGACTCACTTCGCGTACTTTAAAAACATTGATGCCAAAAACTTCATTGTTTCCCAAGGAAAATAACAGAATTTCCATTTTATTGGACCCTGCAAGCTTGGTTCTGGCATCAATTGTGTCGAGAAGTTTCTGATTTCCCTTTGAATCCATTTTGTTTCCCTCAGTTCAAGTTTTGCTTCGTACCTTCTTATTATTGGCTTAGCTTGCTTGTAAGCATGGCCGCTAATTTGTGAGGTTCGAATTTGGGAACGTAATCATCTACGCCAACTGATAAGCCAAGTTGCTGGTTTGCGTCACTGCTTAAAGAAGAGTGCATGATGACTGGTATTCCTTTGAAGCGTGGATCGCTTTTGATTTTCTTTGTGAGTACATAACCATCCATTTCAGGCATCTCGACATCAGTCAAAATAAGCTGTATGAAGTCTTTTACAGGCTTATGATTTAGCTCAGCTTGGTTAGCAATTTTTTGTAATTCTTCCCACGCCTGTAAGCCGTTGTTTGCGCTTATATAATTTACATTCAATATATCAAGGGTTTGTTCGATCTGCTTTCTTGCAACAGATGAGTCATCAGCAAAAAATATCGTACGGTCAGCCACTTCAAGTGGTGAGAGACCTACAAATAGATTGCTGTCATCGAAATGACTGGTTTCAGACAATATTTTTTCCACATCCAGCAACATCACTAAACGGTTATCCTGAAGTTCGGTTACAGCAGTCACTAAGCCTCCCATTTGTGCAGTCAACATCGCAGGTGGGACGCGCATTGCTGACCAGTCCAAACGTAGAATTGTATCCACTGCAGCAACCAGGAAGCCCTGGGTGTGGCCATTGTATTCTGTGACGATCATGATATCAGGTGGCAAGCCTGTGTTTACGTTCGCATACTTTGCCAGATCTACAACTGGAACCAATACGCCACGCAGGCTGACCATGCCTTCTACTGAGTCCGGCATTTCAGGTGCTCGAGTGATTTCTGGAACACGCATGACTTCCCGTACTTTAAATACGTTGATGCCAAATGTTTCCTTGCGCCCTGAACGGGTGTCTGTACCCAACGTAAACAACAGGATTTCCAACTTGTTGGTTCCTGCCAGTTTGGCGCGAGCATCAATGTTTTTAAGTAGGTCCGACATGGTTTTGGCAACTCCAAAAGCAATGATTATTTCTTGAAACTGAGTGAGTTTATTTCAGTCATTTTTATTTAGATACTTGTATCAAATGCTATTGCTGTAAAAGCAATCAGGCACATCATCAAACTTTGAACCTGCTGGCAACATTCTGCAAGTTGGCGGCCAGTTGTTCCAGATTGTGCGCAGCATCGGATGTTTCCTGAATGGCAGAATCGTTTTCTTCTGCCATTTGAGCGATTTTTTCAATATTTTGAGCGATGGCATTGCTGGCGCTTTTCTGTTCCTTGACCGAAGCAGTGATGTTATCGACCCCGTGGCTAGCCTGCGCTACAGAACCATTGGCTTCACCCAGTGCAATGGCTACATTTTCCATAAATTCCTGGCTGGATTGTAGTGAATGAATGCCTTTTTGAATGGATTTCTCTACGTTTGCGGATTGTTGTCCCAATCGTTGAGTCACCCCATCAATTTCACTTGCTGATTGAGCGGATTTCTCAGCCAGTTTGCGCACTTCGTCCGCCACTACCGCAAAACCTCGGCCTTGCTCACCTGCCCGTGCAGCCTCAATAGCTGCATTCAGCGCCAACAGATTGGTCTGTTCTGCAATGTCTTTCACTTGTTTAGTCATGTTGGTAATGACGCTGGTACTGCTAACGAATTCTTGTACTGATGAAGCGATTTCGTGAACGGCAGATTCAGCCAGATCAAGCTCGCCCACCAATTCTGAAAGGCTTTCATTACCTTTGCGTGTGAGTTCCAGACTTTCTTTTGATAATTGGTCTACTTCGCTTGCGGTATCAGCAACCGAAGCAATGCTTACAGTCAATTCCTCTACTGAAGCGGCTGTAGCTGAAGCAGCTTCATTTTGTACGCGTGAGCTTTCGCTGACATGAGATGAGGTGGCAGAAAGCTCGCTCGCGGCACTGGCAACTTGATCTGCATTTGATTGAATCTCATTGATAACGGATTGCAAGTTTTTCATGAACTGATTAAACGATTCAGATGTGCGACCTATTTCATCTTTACAGGTGATGACCATCCGTTTTGTCAAATCCCCTTTACCAGAAGCCAGGTCGGCCATGAACTGATTCAAGGTATCCATGGAATTTTTGATTTTTGCCATTACAAACAGGACCAGGAAGTTTCCAATAACGATGGCAGCAATTCCCAGTACTATGCTGATAAATAATGCTCTTTTCGCAGATGCTGCAACTTGGTTTTTTGTTTTTTCAAGAAATTCGTGCTGCAGATCTTTCAGCTTGATAAGGTCTTCACGCACATCGCGCCATGCTGGTCGCTCATCCTTGTTGAGGATAGTCATGGCTTCTGCTTGATTTGTTCCTAACACTGCTTTGACTTTCTCTCTGGCCGCTAGGGTAATTTCCCATTTAGAAGCAATCTCTTGAAGCAATTTGGCTTCTTCGGTTTCTTGCTGTTCCAAAAGTCTGTTTGCAACGCTTTGCGCATCTTTAAATTCAACAACAGACGCATCCAGGTTTTCTAGGGATTTTTTGTTTGAAGGGTCAAGAACCAGGTTTCTTAGGGCTTGCCCACCTTGCAACCCCTGGGCGTACATATCGTTGTATGCCTGTAGTTGCGGCTGGTCATGGCTCATAACCTTCAGGAATTCAGCTGTCACTTGCTGGATGCTTAGCAATGCAATAACTAATGCTGCTAAAACCAGTATGGTAGCAAGTCCTGTTGAAAGCATAAGTTTGGTTCTGATGCTTTTTATATTTTTAAACATGTCTGCCTCTGTATTATGTGAGTTTGCAAGTAAACTGATTCTTAAGAATTTGCGAAGCTATGTTGAATTAAAATATTTACTTCTTTTTTAACGGACATATTATTAAAAACTTTATAGGTAACCAGGTAAATAGTCGAATTCATTTGAATTGGGTTTGATTGTATTAGCTAATGGTGCACTTGTTCTATAGGTTGTGATTTGCGAAATTGCAATAATTTACAGTTTAAATTTGCTGACTAACGCTTGCAGATGGCCAGAAAGTTGTTGCAGGTCATGAGAAGAGTGGGTCGTTTCATCTACTGATTCTGCATTTTCAAGTGCCATTTTAGCTATATGCTCAACCCTACTGGTGATTTCGTCTGAAGATTCGCTTTGTGAACGAGTTGCGCTGGCAATTTGCTGGACCATTTCAACCACGCGTTTAACGCTGTTGTTGATTTCCTGCAGGGATTTTCCGGCCTGATTGGCCATTGCTACGCCTTCACTGACTTGCACGCTGCCTTTTTCCATTGTAGATACAGCACTGCCTGTTTCTGACTGGATTGCAGAGATCATTTGCGAGATTTCCGAAGTGGCAGCTGTTGTACGTTCTGCCAGTTTTCTGACTTCGTCAGCTACAACAGCAAACCCACGACCTTGTTCACCTGCACGTGCAGCTTCAATAGCCGCATTCAAAGCAAGCAGATTGGTTTGGTCCGCAATGTCTTTAATCACTTTTACAATTTGGCCAATTTGATTCGATCTCTGCCCAAGTGCTTCAATCATTTCAGCTGATGCACTAACCGTTCTGGATACTTGCTGGATGCCGTTAGCTGCATTATTGACCACCTGCTGTCCTTCAGCTGCCATGACACTTGCTTCATTGGCCGCAGCAACAACTTCAGCGGTCTTTTGTGCTACTTCTTTCACAGCGGAATTTAACCCCTCAATGGAAGTAGCTGCAATGGAAGCCTGTTGCGTCTGATTTTTGGAAATGAGGGAAACTTTTTCAGCGCCATTTGTCTGGATTTCTGCAGCGTTGGCAACCTGATCTGCGGATTGGTGCACCTGTTTGATCAGTGAGGAAAATTCAGTTGCCATTTTATTAAATACCCGTGCAACTCCCCCCAGTTCATCTTTGCTATCCCAATTGGCACGGGCTGTCAGGTCGCCATCGGCAAGTCGGGTTGCTGCGCGATCCAGCTCTCTTACGCCGCAGCTGACCGAACGGGTAATGATAAAACCAATTAAAATGGACAGGATAAAACCAATTATGATACTTGCAATGGAAACAGTGCGAATCGTTTTGGTGAGCTTGGTAACACGCTCGAATTCATTCTTTGCAGTGTCAACTTGATATTGAATTAAATTGTCGATTCCTGAAGAAGCATTGTTATAAGTAGGAACGAGTACTTTTTTCAACAATGAGTCAGCTTGTTCGTATTTTTCGCTCTGAAGCAGATCAATCATCGGCAAAACGCCAGTTCTACCAAAAATGAGTCGCGCATTAACAAATGCATCTAATAGTTTTTTTTCTTCGGGGGATATATTGCGCTGATTGTACGTTTTCAGCAGATTCTCTATCTGAAAAATCCTGCTTCTGACTTTGTCAATGTGAGCTAATGCCTCGAATGCATCAGTTTCTTGTCTTGCGTTTGATAGATCAATTCGAATCTGGATCTGAAAGTTTCTAATTTCATTTAATTGATTAATGGCTACCAGATGGTCATTGTATACCGTTGATAATGCACTGTTCGATGCGTTCATACCCACAAGCCCAGTTACACCAATTCCTACCAGAAGCAATGAAACGAGAATAACCAGAACGTTTAGTTTTGTTCGAATTTTTAGATTTTGAAGGAAATTCATTCTCAGACCTCGATAGCTTTAATTAGTTATAAATAGAACTTCTGAAAAAACTAACTATTTCAAGTGCTCAATTCAGAAAACTATTTTATTTTCTAATAGATCGACAAATTTTATGAAAACTTTAGTGGTATGGTTGATAATTAAGTTTGAGAAGATTTTTTGGCGCACTTAATTTTTGGAATTTACCAGTAACATGATTGATCTGTTCACGGGACTGCTCCAGTGTAAATGTTGAAGTATTCCCAAATATAATGTGTCATTTTAATGGCAGAATGTTTGGAGAAGTGGCTTTTGTCTGATCAGGAAAAAAAGGTAAATCAGCAGGAACTGGAACAAGCCTTTACGCTTTTCAATCAAGCGTCAGCCCAGTTAACCGGGGTTTACCAGGAATTACAACTGCAGGTTGAAGGGTTAACTGGAGAGCTTGCTGTCGCAAACGGTGAATTGCGTCGCCAGTTTTTAGAAAAGGAGGCGCTTTCCCAGCGCCTTGGTTTGCTGCTTGAAGCATTGCCTGGCGGCGTGGTGGTGCTGAATTCGGAAGGTATCATTGAAGAAGTGAATCCTGCAGCCCGTCAGATGTTTGGTGAAGCATTACTGGGAGAAAAATGGGAGGAGGTTGCATCTCGCTTCCTCAGCCAAACTATCACACCCCATGAGTGGGATGTCATTTCGAAAGATGGTGTGTACCCATTGAGACGAGTCAGTATTGGCAGTAGCTCATTGGACACGGCAGGGGGGCGGATTCTATTAATTCAAGATGTGACCGAATCCCATGAGATGCAACAGCAGTTAGAGCGTCATCAGCGATTGTCTGCAATGGGGGAAATGGCCGCAGGTCTTGCTCACCAGCTTCGTACCCCGTTAGCCACTGCACTGCTTTATACAGCTAATCTGACAAAGCCTGATTTACCGGATTCAGATCGTGTTCGTTTTGCAGAAAAATCGCTGCTCAGGCTGCGCCATCTGGAGCGCTTGATACAGGATATGTTGTTGTTTGTTAAGGGTGAAAAGATTTCTCAGGAGAATGTTAAGATATCTTCTTTGCTGGCTGAATTGCAGCAGGTCATGGAGCCGCAAATGATTCAACAAAATTTGACATTTGCAGTAGAGGATCAAACAGACGGTGCATCTGTTCTCGGCAGTCGAAAAGCTTTAACCGGGGCATTACTCAATCTGCTTGAAAACGCAATGCAGGCATGTTCGGATGGTGGAGGTGTCGTGTTAGGCGGTATTATTTGCAAGGACCATGTCGAATTGTCGGTAAAGGATACGGGCAAAGGTATCGATTCTGAAACACAATCTCGGTTATTCGAACCTTTTTTTACAACACGTACTGAAGGTACCGGTTTAGGTCTGGCAATTGTGCGCGGTGTGATACAGGCCCATGGCGGAGAAGTGGAAGTGCATTCTTCCGTTGGTTCTGGCAGCAAATTTATAATCAGGTTGCCAAAAAGTTAAATATTTATGAATGCTTTACCTATCTTAGTGGTTGAAGACGACAACGATCTGCGAGAAGCGCTTTGTGACACGCTGGCACTGGCTGGCTACGAAGCATTAAGTATGGCTGACGGGCCATCTGCCCTGGAGTTGTTGCAGAAGCAGCGAGTTGGTTTGGTTTTGACAGATGTGCAAATGCAGCCGATGGACGGCCATACACTGTTGCGCGAAATCAAAGCCCGTTATCCCTATGTGCCGGTATTAATGATGACTGCTTATGGTCTGATTGAAAAAGCTGTTGAAGCGATTCGGGAAGGTGCTTGCAATTATTTGCCCAAACCTTTTGAGCCTGATCACTTGCTGGCGGAAGTGGCGCGTTACATGCTGCCTTCATTTGATGTGGTAAGTGGAGAAGTGATCGGGCAGGATCCACGCACTGTCGAGTTGTTGTCGCTAGCGCAACGCGTCGCAAACACCGATGCGACAGTCATGATCACCGGTGAAAGCGGAACCGGGAAAGAAGTGTTGGCCCGATTTATTCATCGTCATTCTTCCCGGGCT
>JAYVLG010000126.1:0-21837 GCA_043759595.1 Sulfurirhabdus sp.
CCAGTAAAATTCTTACGCTTCGTTTCACTCACAACCTGCTCCTCTTTACAGCAGGTTACCATCTTAATTCAATGTCCGAAAATTGGGGTCCACTATAATGATCAGCCCCCCCACCAAGAGTATCGCGATCATAATGGGAGCCCAACCTGAAAATGGCGTCTCTCCTCGCAACCAACTAAAAACAATGGTTATGCTATACAACACCCCAAGCACAGAGGTTATTACCCCGACTAAGGATATGAACCTAATTGGCAAATAGGATGCATCCAATACGGCATCCAGAAAATTTTTCAGCTTCTTCCCGAAGTTGTACTGAGACTTTCCTATTGTTCTCTTTAAACGAACATATGGAATGAAACTGGTTCGGTAACCAGTCCATAGCAGATCCCCTTGAAAGAACCTATGCCTGACGTCAATCGCATTGAATGAGTTAATGACTTTTCTATCCATCAACACAAAATCGAAACCACCTGGGGGTATTTGTGGCAGTGACATGCGTAATACTCCATAGGCTAGGCGCGAAAAAATTTTTGCGAACAACGTGTCCGAGCGATCTGTCCGGTAGCAAATGACGATCTCGGAACTCTCTTGCCACTTCTCCACCATCTGCGGGATCAGTTCGACCGGATCTTGCAGGTCGGCCGAGATGTTGATAATCGCATCCCCAGTTGCTTCCTTAAAGCCAGCTAACATCGCTGCCATCTGTCCAAAATTTCTGGTAAACGTGATCGCCTTGATTCTGTGATCGTGTTCCTTCAGGTTCAATATCTCGGCTAACGAACCATCTTTTGACCCATCATCCACAAAAATTATTTCGTAGTTATATTCCGTCAGTTCATTTGCGAAAACCGATTGAATTTTTTCGTGGGTTTTAGTTATTGCTCCTTCGTTTTGATAAACAGCAACGACAAATGAGATTTTCATTTGTTATTACCTCGTTCACACATCAAAAAGATACTCGAACACAGATCCGGGTACTGTTGTCCCAGTTTGTAGCAACCATCCAGATACTCTTTGGATATGATATCCGTTTGCAGTAATCGATCCCACTGGAAGTTCGCTAACGCCTTAAAGAAGATCCCGGATCGATGAACCACCTTCAGCCCGGCCGCAACGGCGTCCCGCTCCAAAGTATCTAATGAGTAGGTACAACGATGTCCATGCTCGGCTTCGGCAGGCGTGACAGCTGCATTATGAGAGATCAATCCCATCTTGACGGCGATCTGTCGAGAAGGTGCGTTCGCATTGGGACACACCAGGAAGAACCTGCCGTTCTCCGCTAGCCACTCGTCGTTGATACGTTTCAACACCAACACAGGATCATCCAAGTGTTCCAACACATGGGTCAGCACGATGTTGTCATAGTGCTTGGGCAGGGTCGCTTTCTCGAAGAGCGAATTGACGAACTGCACCATGTCGCCTAATTTCTGTTTTGCTTCCGTGACCGCTACATCTGAAGCTTCTACACAGGTGACGTCGTCGAAGTACGGCAGGAATCTTCTGGTGAAGTCGCCCTTGAAGCTCCCAAGCTCGAGCAAGCTTCCTTTATTAAAGAATGGTTCGAACGATTTGATCATGTAAGGGTGCATCACATCGAAGTCAAAGCCATAAGCGTACTTGTGGTCATTCGTATCTTTTATTTCGATGTTGTAGTCACGCTTGTTATTCATGCTTTTCCCCGCTTTCCAGATATAGATTCATGGTAACGGATGGTGTATCCGCCTTGCTCGCAACGAAACCGCTCTTTTCATACAGCTTGATAGCTAGCTTGTTGTCGCTCGCCACTTCCAGGCTAATCTGCCGCATGCCCGAAGCCTTCATGTGCGCGACGCACTGGCCCACCAAACTCGCGGCAATACCTTTGCCTGTCCTCGACTTCAGCACACTGACACTGGTGATATATGCGATGCGCTTTTCCTGGTCATTGCAATATGCCGCCACCAATCCGACCAGCGTGCCACCCGACCATGCTTCGAATCTTGTTGTTTTGCTCGTAATCTTCTGCGCATAGTCTCTTATCTCGACTCGTTCGCTCAATGACGGTATGAAATCGGTATCACACATCCGGAGGTGCTCGGCGATCTTCGCTGCAGATGCCATGTTCAACAAGAACTCGATCGACGAATTCATTGTTCCAATACCGCTAGCCCGAAACCATAGCGTCCGAACTCGTTGCCGTTATAGAGCAAGTAAACCTTGCCGTCACACTCGAACACATGCGGGTAACACAACATATCCGAATCCCAGCCGCCCGGTGTGATGTCGAGTAACGGATTATCGTCGTCCCGTGTCCAATTCGCCAGATCGTCCGAGTAAGCGTGGCCGATACGATAGCCGCGATCCATGTTTTTCCTGAAGTCGGAAGACTGACGATAGCAGAAGAATATGTGATACCTGCTATCGATCTCGATCACCGTGGGCAGCGCCTGACTTTCATCCACACCCAAACGATTAGTAATGATCTGCCGTGCTTCTTCCTTGACCCAGTTGATGCCATCGCTGGAAACCGCATGACCGATCTTGTAGGTGCGATCCGGCGGAGCATCCGCCGAGAACCGCTTCCAGCCGGTACCGAAAATGTACCACATATGAAATACGCCGCCGATGACCTTCACGAAACCGTCGCCGACCAGACAGGGTTCGTGCAGCGATGCTGCCAGCACCGGCCCGTCGCCAATGCGCTGGAAGGTAAGGCCGTCATCGCGGCTGATGGCCAGACCGATGGACGTATCTACCGAGACGGAGACACGCCGGTTCCAACCGCAGGTGTAACCATACACGGCATCGCCGTGACGCATGACGCTCATCGGGAAAATCCCATGCTCATCGAAACAGCCGAGTCCGCCGAGCGGGATGACGGTTTTATCGGATACCCGGATGACATCGCGCAGATTCTTCTGCATATCGACGAAGGCGATGTGGCTGAGGTACTTGCCATTGCTCTTGTCCACCGCGCGAGTGGAAAAATAGATGCGCACAAAATCATCGAATACCAAGGCTTGCGGCGACTGGGCGAATTGCACGCAGTCGTTCGGCAGCTTGTGCTCCGCCGGATCGAATATCTTAGCGAGCTTGTTCCATTTCATCGCATTCATCCTCTACTTCAACTTTCCATCGAGCACGGCCAGACCAAAGCCGTGCCGGCCGACTTCATTGCCGAGGTAGGCCAGATAGGTCTTCCCATCCAGTTCGAACACGTGCGGATAGCTGATCATCTCGGCATCCCAGCCTTCGTCAGACACGTCGATGCCAGCTTTCGCATCGTTACGTACCCAATCAATTAGATTGGTACTGGAGGCATAACCGATGCGGTAGCCATACTCCTTGCCCCGGTAGCAAATACTGTAACGGTAGCAGAAGAACATGTGATATTTGCCATTGGCGTAGAACACGTCCGGGCTGGCTTGTGCCTCATCTTCTTCGATGCGGCTTTCGATCAGATCTTTGTTGACCTTGTTCCAATGGATACCGTCCGGGGACGATGCCATGCGGATCTTATAGACTGGCTCCGCCCGACCTTCGACCATCTTCCATTTGCGCCCGGTGATGTACCATAGATACCAGGCACCATTGAAACGCCGTATCTTCGGCCCGCTCAACACGAAGGGTTCGTCCGGTGAATATGACAAAACAGGGCCGTTCCCAAGTTTAGTGAAAGTCTCGCCCCCGTCGTGGCTAATCGCCATGCCGATCGCCACATTGAATGGCACGGATTCGCAACGCGTCCAACCCGCGTAATAGGCTCGCACTTCGTCGCCGTTGCGAATAACGGACACAGGGTAAGTGCCAAACTCATCGAACTCGCCTAGCTCGCCCAGACTGAAGATGGGTTTTTCGCCGACATGCCGCACTTTGAACAGATCGGCGCGATCCAGATCGACATAGGCGGAGTAGCTCACGTATTGGCCGTTCTCATCCACCGGTGGACGGCAGGAGAAATAGACGCGCACAAAATCGTCGAACACCAAGGTGGCGGGTGCCTGAGCGAACTCTTTCAGCCAGCTGCGCCCCTCGACTTCTTGTGGCGTGAACACCTTGCCTAATTTTTTCCACTTGAACATGGTTCAGATCAACTCATAGTTAGTCGAGATGCAGGTTTGGATTGTATCGAGCGGATTGAACATCATCACGTCAATGATCGACAGCCAGGATACGAACGCGCCGCCGAACTGGGGATATTCGAATGGTTTCGATTGGATGAATTTCAAGTCGATGCCCTTCTCCCGGAAGGTTTTTTTTGTATACAGTTCCATGCCGCCGATGGCGTTCAGATAGGTATTCGCGCCGACCGCTTCACACAAGGCGAGCACCTTGTCCTGATTTTTCAGGTCATGGTCGATGGCGATGCTGGAAGAAATTTTGATCTCCGTCGTGATGCTTAAGTGTTCGCAGGTTTTGACGATGGCGTGGTGCAGGAAGCTAAACAGGTTTGTATCTTCATACTGCACGATCTGCTCGACCAACGGAAACGTCTGCGCAAAATACGGCGCATGTCGGTACGCCCCCTTGAGTTGATTCAGCAATTTGTCGCGGTTAAAATCTGCTGCCAGCTCCCGTTCGCACACTTCCAGATAGTCCGAATCACCTTTCAACGGCAGTGAGAATATTACGTCCTTGCCGTTCTGCAACATGCGGTTGCGGTTAATCCAACCCTTCTTGGTGAATTTAATGTTGTCATACACAATGAACAGATCTACAGCCGAGATCAGCTGAAAATAGCCAATATAGGGAAAGAAGTATGGCTGCATGATGGCTAGCCTCATCTTGTTTCTCCCGTATAGTCGCTCGTTTTCTTTCTATTCACTTTTATTGAGATGCAATGAAACATGTAATTTCATCGACTACCGCCATATCCAGATCTGGGTAGATCGGCAGACAGAGAATTTGCTGCGATGCTGCTGTAGCCACAGGAAGGTTTTCTCTATGGGCGGAAGGCAAACCGCGATACATTGGGAACTCCGATATCAAGGGGAAAAAATAGCGACGAGGATGTATTCCCTTGTCTTTAAGCTTCTGGTAAAGGTTATCTCGGTCGATTGGGTAGTCGGAATCGACCAAGATCGGGAAATAGGCGTAATTTGTAATTTTTTCGCCCGCATCGCTCAAGCAGCGGATACCCTTCACAGCCCTGAGCTGTTCGCGATAAACCGTATCAATTTTTTTACGCCGCGCAAGAGCCTGATCAATGTATTGCAACTGCAATAAACCCAAGGCCGCATTGAATTCGCTCATCTTGCCATTGATGCCGGGCGCCACCACGTTGACTTCGCCCACATGACCAAAGTTTTTTAATTGATCGATGCGTACTTTGGTCTTGGCATCAGGGCACACAATGGCGCCGCCTTCAAAGGTGTTAAATACTTTGGTGGCGTGAAAGCTGAGTACCGACAAGTCGCCATATTTAAGCAAGCTACCGCTTTCGATTTGCACACCAAAAGCATGAGCAGCATCATAAATCACTTTGAGGTTGTAATTGTCGGCAATTTTCTGGATAGCATTTACATCGCAAGGATGTCCATAGCAATGCACTGGCATGATGGCAGTGGTTTGCGGAGTGATGGCAGCCTCGATCTTTGCTGGATCAATATTGAGAGTGTTGGGGTTAATATCTACAAATACGGGCTTTATTCCGTTCCATAACAGGGAATGAGACGTTGCCACAAAGGAATATGGAGTAGTGATAACCTCACCCGTGATGCGTAGCGCTTGTAGGGCAGTAATTAATGCAATAGTACCATTGGTAAATAGAGCGAGATGCTCTACACCAAGGTATTCGCACAATGCCTTTTCTAATTGCTGATGGAACGGACCGCCATTAGTGAGAATCTTGTTTTCCCATATCTTCTCCAGATAAGGAATAAACTCTTCCAATGGTGGAAGGAAAGGTTGGGTGACGTAGATATTTTTCGTGGTCATGCTGAACTCAATCCTTTAAATCGACAGTGATATTCCTGTGATGATTGAAAACGCTAGATAGTCCTGCAATTGTTGTTTGGCGTGGCTCATAACGAGACAGCCCCGGACAACATGCGGTTGCGGAAAAGCTCTGGCAAAGCTTTCGGTGTAAGCATATTGACTGGCATGCTGGGCCGCATGTTGAGCTTATGAAGGATTGCAAAGATGAGCATCAGCGTGGTTTTTTTGTGTGTGTTTAAGCAGGATGCCGAGATCGCTTGTCTCGGAGTCTTCGAAATGTACAATTGAGCTGAATGCTCGGGCATTGCAGGTATGAGCCCTCTTACTTTTCGGGTCGCTTCACTAAGGTATAGAAGTGATTTTGAAGGTTTCACGGGTAAACATCCTGTACATGTTTGTGGAGATGATTTACGAATATCGAAAATGTAAAACCATTAATATTAAGAGTCGTGTTTTATTGCGATCACTAAAGCATTCAGTCAGTATTGGTTTTTATTAGTCTGAAATTGTATGGGTAGAGAATTTAATGTGTAGGATTTATTCATATCTTAACGCTTCCACTGGTTTCAAATAAGCCGCCTTACGTGCAGGATAAAATCCAAAGAAAATACCCGTTGCCGCCGCAAACAGGAAAGAAATGCCTATCGAGTTCAATGTCACCACAACGGTCATTTCTGCAAATTTGCTTACCAGCCAGGCACCCATCACACCCAGTAGAACGCCTGCTAAACCACCCATGACGCAAATCATGACGGCTTCTAGCAGGAATTGCAACAGGATATCTTTGCGACGCGCACCTATGGCCATGCGGATACCTATTTCACGGGTGCGCTCGGTGACGGAGACCAGCATGATGTTCATGATGCCTATACCGCCTACAAGCAGCGAAATGGATGCGATGGCGCCTAGCATGAACGAAAGTACTTTGGTGGCGCTGGCGGCTGTTTCTGCGAGTGCGGCCAGGTTGCGGACGGTGAAGTCATCTTCTGCGTTTACTGATATTCGATGGCGAAGGCGTAGTGCTTGTGCAATATCTTGCTCGGCTTCTTCCATCATATTGTCGGATATGGCTTGGGCCATGATGAAGCGCACCGTTCCTGGGAATGGGTTGCCGAATAATTTGGTTTGGGCTGTGGTAACAGGCACTAGCGCTGTGTCGTCCTGGTCGCGGCCATCCAGACTTTGGCCTTTATTGCTTAGCAATCCAATGACCAGAAAAGGACTGTTTTTGATACGAATGGTTTTGCCTACGGGGTCTTCTTCCCCAAACAGGTTTTTTGCAACAGTCTGGCCGATCAATACGACTTTTGAAGCGGCCCGTACATCGCTGGCATTAAATGATTGTCCTGAATCCAGCGACCAGTTACGTACTTCAAGGTACTGTTGTGTGGTGCCGCTGACAGATGTGCTCCAATTGTTAGCCCCGTAGGCAAGCTGGGCTGTGCCTGAATAAATAGGGGCGACTGCTTTGATAGTGGAGAGCTTTGAGATGGCTTGGTTGTCATCTAGCGTGAGGGTTGGTGTCGTACCGCTACCAAAACGCAAGCCGCCGGAAGTGGTGGCACCTGACAGGATGATGAACAGGTTGGCACCCATGCTGGCGATGGAATCGTTTACAGTGGATTGCGCCCCTTGACCGATGGCCAGCATGAGAACCACGGATGCTACGCCGATGATCATGCCCAGCATGGTGAGCCCTGCGCGCATGCGATTGAGGGCCATGGCGCCCCACGCTTCGGCGATTAAGGCAAACTTATTCATGCTGCTTGCACTCCACCATCATGGACGATATTTCCATCCACAAATTTGACCAGTCGCTGGGCGTAGTGGGCGATATCCGCCTCGTGAGTGACGAGAATGATGGTGATACCCTGTTCTTTGTTCAGGCGGGTAAATATGTCCATGACTTCGCTGCCAGTTTGTGTATCCAGATTTCCGGTGGGTTCGTCAGCTAATATCAGTTTGGGCTGATTGGCGAGTGCGCGGGCGATAGCCACTCGCTGCTGTTGGCCACCAGAAAGCTGGTTGGGCAGTGATTGGGTAAAGCGCCCTAATCCCGTTTGTTCCAGCAATTCTGTGGCACGCTGATTGCGTTCGGTCTTGCCGATTCCGGCATAAAGCAGCGGCAAGGCAACGTTTTCTACTGCAGCAACCCGTTTTAACAGGTTAAATCCCTGGAATACAAAGCCAATGGTCTGGTTGCGTAACTGGGCGAGTTCATCAACGTCCATTTGGGATACATCACGGTTGTTTAAGGTGTATTTACCTTCGGTGGGCGTGTCCAGGCATCCCAGGATATTCATGAAGGTGGATTTACCAGAACCGGAGGGTCCCATAATGGCAACGAATTCGCCAGCGTTGATGGTCAGGTTGATGTCTTTCAATACGGGAGTGGCATCAGCCGAAGTTTCATAGCGTTTAGTGAGATGTTCTACCTGAATGAGCGGAATTGTACTCATTTAGAACGCCCGCATTTTAAATCCACCATCCTGCTTTTTGTTGGAAGAGGATTCCCGGATAACCAGCTGATCATCCGGTTTAAGTTCACCCCCGGTAATTTCTGTGAAGGTATTGTCAGTAATACCTGTTTTTACGGAAACCGGAACCGCATTGCCATCCGGTTTTAATTGATACACAGTTGAACCGGACTCTTTTTTGGTAAGTTTGGACTCTTCTTCATTTTTTGGCTTGAAACGCAGCGCTGCATTGGGGACGCGCAATACATTTTCCCGTTTGGCCACGGTTATAAATACATGGGCAGTCATGCCGGGCATGAGTTTACCTTCTGCATTGTTGACAGCAACAATCACATTATAAGTCACCACATTCTGCTGGATAGTGGGGTTGAGGCGGACTTGCTTAACGGTGCCTGCAAAATTAACATCAGGAAAAGAATCCACGGTGAAGCGGACTGACTGACCAATATGCACTGCACCTACATCTGCCTCAGCAATGCTGGTATCAATCTGCATTTGACTTAAATCCTGTGCTATCTGGAATAAGGTAGGCGTCTGAAAACTGGCAGCAACGGTTTGGCCGAGATCGACATTGCGTGCGACGACAACGCCAGAAATGGGTGAACGGATAATGGTGTAACGCAAATTGGTGCGGTTGCGTTCCAGTTGGGCTTTAGCCATGGCAACTTGCGCCTGAGCAGATTCCCGTACTTGTCTGGCTTGATCCAGATCAGCGGCAGAAATGAAATTTTTCTGCGTTAATAATTGCGTGCGTTGTTCCTTTATACGTGCAAATTTAAGCGCTGATTCTGCATTCAAAAGGTTGGCCTGATCCTGCGCAATTTGTGCCTGAAACAAAGATGGATCCAGCTCTGCCAATATCTGACCATTGGTCACGTGGTCATTGAAATCCGCGTGCAGTTTTTGCACGGTACCAGAAACCTGCGTGCCGACGTTTACAATAACGACCGGGTTAAGCGTGCCATTGGCGGAGATGGTTTGAGTGATGTCACCACGGCTTACTGTTTTGGTTTTGTATTTATCTTTGCCAGTTTCCTGCTTGTCTTTTAAGGCATAACCTATCCCGGATGCAATGATAATGAACAGGAGAAGGATAAGTAATTTGCCGCGGCTTAAAAAAGATTTTGACATGGTTTTTATTAAAAAGCGGAGAAGACTCTGATTGGAGTGGTCTGCCTGTGAAAGAGTTCAGATAATTATCTGATGAAAATAGTAGCACGAACGGCGGTTGGGGGTGAATACTCCTGTGGCTTTAACAAAAAAAGGGGCCACTGGCCCCTTTTTTTGAATAACTGCAAATTATGCAATCCCAGGATTTTTATCCATGCCGACCAGCTTAGGCAGGTTCAATTTACGAGGTTTGATTACTTTCTTGTCACGCAGATAAGTTGCGACTACGTCCCAAATTGGCTCTCCCTTCGCTTCGCCAACAGGTGCCCAACCTGCCACCACGTAGGTTTTGGAAGGGCTAAGTGGTTTGCCATTCAGCATCATGTTGCTGATGCGGCTGCCAATTTTCTGATTAGGGTTGCAAGTATACTGCAGCCCACCGACCCTGACCATATCGCCACCTTGCTGGTAATAAGGGTCTGGATTGAACAGGTTGTCACATACATCTTCCATGATGGATTTGATGGTTTCACCCGTCATTTCGTTCAGGGTGCTGGTGGGGTAGGTAATTGCTGTTTGATCCATCAGGCGTTCCATCGTAATGGTGTCACCCGCAAGCAATGATGTGCCCCACCGGAAACCGGGAGAGAATGCCAGGTCAGCGCCTTTGACTTCCAACATGGCATCCAGAATCAACTGATCAAATGTACCATTGAAATTGCCTCGACGGTACAAGGTTTCTTCGGTGACTGCCAGTTTCTCATTCAGCTTGGCTTCATAAGGGGCGCGTACTTTCTTGATCAGGCTTTCCATTGCCTTGTCGGGTTCTATCAGATTAGAGAATACTGGCAGAAGCTTGTATTTATAGCCTTGAACCTTGCCACCGCGAACGTCGAAATCCAGTACGCCCAGGAACTTGCCGTTGGAACCGGCATTGGTGACGAGGGTTTGGCCTTTGGCATTTTTGATGATCGAAGGGGCTGGAATGCCATCGTGGGTATGACCACCCATGATAGCGTCAATGCCGGTTACACGGCTCGCCATCTTCAAATCGACGTCCATACCATTATGGGAAAGTACAATGACGACTTGTGCACCTTTAGAGCGCGCTTCATCAACGACTTTTTGCATATTGTCGTCCTGAATACCGAAACTCCAGTCTGGCACCAGATAGCGCGGATTGGCAATGGGGGTGTAGGGGAAAGCCTGGCCGATAATGGCAACAGGAACGCCATTCATGTGCTTCATGACATAGGGCTTGAAAACCTGATCACCAAAATCATTAGTCTTAATGTTCTGTGCAACAAAATCCAGATTGCCTTTGAAATCATTGTCGACAATGTGTTTTACACGGTCTGCACCAAAAGTGAATTCCCAGTGGCCGGTCATGACGTTAACGCCAAGCAGTTTACAGGCATCAACCATATCCTGACCATTTGTCCAGAGTGATGTGGCGGAACCTTGCCATGTATCGCCACCGTCAAGTAGCAGCGCGCCTGGGCGTTGAGCGCGGATATTTTTAACCAGGCTCGCCAAGTGGGCAAATCCACCTACTTTACCGTAGGTTTTTGAGGCCTGTTCAAAGTTGAGGTAGGTAAATGCATGAGACTCGGGTGTATTGGCTTTGAAACCATAATGCTTGAGCAGGTTTTCGCCTACTAAGTGTGGCGGTTTGCCTACGCTGCCACCTACGCCAATGTTCACATTGGGTTCGCGAAAATAAATCGGCAGCAGTTGCGCATGGCAGTCAGTAAAATGCATGACTGATACGTTACCGAATTTTGGCAGTTCGTAAAAATTACTTGGTATGTTGCCAGCTAGGGCTTGCTTGCTATCCAATGCAAAGCCCGACGCGGAAGCCACGGCAAGTAATTGCATAAATTCGCGACGGTTCATGGACATATAGTCGAAACTCCTGAAGAAAATGTTGGATGCTTAAATCTCATGGATAGCATGCGCAACAAAATAGTTTAATCTGGTTTTGTTTTCATCTTTCACTCGATTAATGCGAGTGAGTTCTCAATCTGTGCCAAGTGTTATTTTATTTGTTATGGGCGCCAAGTAAATGGTCTATATCTACTAACCTTGTGATTTTTCAAATTAAATCAAATTTTAAAAAGGTAACAGGGAATGAGATTTTTGCTTTTCTATAATAACAAGGCTTGGATGAAATCATCCAAGCCTTGTTATTGAGCGGCTAATTACTTGCGGAAAACAGATGCTTTCATTGGTAAACCATTGCTGACATAGGAGTGGAAGTACTCCAGATTGTTATATTCTTCACTGCCTATCTTGAACGGTACTGCACGAACTTGTTTGTTACAACCAACATAGCGATTTTGCAAGGTTACAAGTTGGTCGCCACCACGGAACACTGGCCAGTGTGTTGCTTGTCCCAGAACCGGAGAAAGCATTTCTGAGCGGATGCGATTTCCTGCGTTATCAACGTGGCAAGTAGCACATGAAAAGTTCAGTTGACCGCGACGTGCGTAGAAGTGCTGCTTGCCAGCTTCATAAGCTGCTGTTGCTGCCGGGCCTTCTACTTTGATATTCATGAGCATGCTATCTGACAAAGTGCGCATGTATGCGGTCAATATACCAATACCTTTCATGTCGCCCAGGTCAAACGCTGTTTCGCCATTGTCTGTACGACATTTGTTGATGGCGTCTTCCAGTGTTACAACCTTGCCGGTTTTGTCATCAAACATGGGGTAATTCCCAGCAATGTTTTTGCCGCTGTTTGGCAAGCAACTTGCATAGGTTTTACCATTTTTGAACGGTGTTTCCCACATTTTCTGACCTTTTTCTATGTCAGTCAGGAAGGGAGGGAACTCCATGATGCTATTGTATTGTGCTTTTGAGTCTGCATCAAAAGCCAGTGCGCCATTAACATAGTCGTCAAAAACGATTTTTGGAAAGGCTTTCTTGAAATGTTCAAGAAGCTGCTGGCGGTCTTGTTCTGGTGTGGCTTGTGCGGCAACTGAACCTGCTAAGAGGCCAGCACTTGCGAAAGCGAGCAGTAGTTTTTTCATACTATCCTCCTAATTATAAGTATTCGTGGCATGCGGACCTTGCAAGCAAAGTCCGCATGCTGAGAGTTTAGCTGACAGCAGCTTCAACGGTGTTTTTCTCACCCTTGTTATCTTCCCAATTGACGACTACTTTATCGCCTGCCTTCGCACCTTTAACTTTGAAGCCCAGGTAGGGGTTCTTGGAAATAGCCCCACCCCATTGTGCGTCCAGTACTTCTTTGCCGTTAACGGTTGCTGTTACGTTTTGAATGAAGTGTGCTGGAATGAGTTGTCCGGTTTTTGCGTCTTTACGGAGTCCGGTTTCCATTACGTGATTCATCAATACTTTAATATCTGCTGTGTCACCTTGTGCGGTAGCACGGATTTTCATTGCATCTGCCATTTTTATATTCCTTTCAGTAATGAGTTTCTAACGTTTAACCGCCACATCCACCGATGGTCACTTTCACTTCTTTAGCAGCAGTGTAAGTCTTGCCACCTGCCTTAACTACAGCGCGAACCAGTGAGGTCTGTCCCATCTTGATACGGGTGGAAACGTAGCCTTCAGCGCCGTTTGAAAGATTAAAGTTGGCTACAAGCGGGTTGGCGTTTTTCTCTGCCATGATAGCGATGGATGTTGTGCCGGCAATTTTGCTGGTTATTTCCACTGGTACAACTGCGCCGTTTTCAGCAATGTCTGGCGCTTTAATCGAAATGTCCTTGCTGTCTACTGGTGCACTGGCACCCATGCTTTTTAAAGCATCACTGACGCTTTTAGCGCCAAATGCATCTTTGTTCCATTCAGCTGCAAGCACTTGTGTTGGCTTCAGCAGACCGGCAGCAATAGCAATTGCAACCGTGCCAGCGGCACCTGTGCCTTTTAGAAATGTTCTGCGAAATGAATTCATGGATTTCCTCTCCTTATGTCAATCAAAGACTGTGAATAAAGTCGGTGACTTTATCGATTTCTTGTTCAGTTAAAATTTTGTGTTTGCCGAATGGAGGCATGGATGTTTTTGGATTGTTATCCATTGCATTCCAGATTTGAGCGCGAAGTTTTGCGCGATCAGGGTAGCGTGCCTTCATTGCGATCAGGGGTGGTGCAATATTGCCGGGGGATTCTGCATCCGGAATATTTGGCATTGCATGGCAAGCCAGGCAATTACCTTTTGCTTTGTCGAAAGAAATATCTTTGCCTGTTATTTCCTTGGCAGGTGCATCAGCAGCATATGCGTTTGTTATCCCTGTGGCAGCAAGAACGGTGGCGATGCTGGCCGCCAGAATTAAAGATTTGCGCTTTTGCATGTTAATCCTCCTTTAATATTATGATTTTCTCTACAACGTTTGGCTTACCTTTTCCGGAGAGTAAGCCAAGAGAATTGCTTCATTTGTTGCATGGATAAAAGCATACTGAATTTTTATGAGGTTGTCCAAAATTTATTTAAAAAATTTATCATATTAATCAATAGGTAGTATTATGCTACTAGAAAAATAATAATATTAATTGATGCTAATATTTCTCACTCTATACATCATTAATGTGGATTTCAGTATAGCCTTCTTTTGAGAAGTCAAAGAGTTGTGTTCTTTTTAATGATGCCTGGAATGTTGTGAGTATGCTGCACGCGGCTTTCAGGTTTCTTATTGTTTTTTTGATTCTGCATCGAGTGCTCTTAATTCCTTCAGTCTGGCCTCGATAATTGAAGCCTGGTAAAAATCGTCATCTTTCGTTTTTTGTGCAATTTGAAGTTGTTCTATTGCAGCGGTTAAATTGCCTCTTCTGAAATAGGCTTCAGCCAATGACTGGTGTTGCAATAAGTTCTTCCCCTGAGCAGCGTATCCTTGTGCTTGCAGATCATACAGTTTTGCATCGCCAGGGAATGAGCGCAGCTGATCTTTAATTAATTGTAGTGCCTCTTTGCTATGTTTGCCTTGTAGCAAGGATTCTGCATAGCCATAGGCTATCGCACGATTACTCGGATAACGTTTAAAGGCGGCTTTATATAATTCAGTCGCGGTGTCGGGTTGGCCTTCGGCTATATTGAGCTGGGCTTCAAAATTAGCAATCATCGCATTATTCAGATTTGATTTTTTCAGGATGTTCAACTCATTGTTTGCACCTGAAAAATTTCTCGCGCGCATGTAAGCATTAGCCAAGCCGAAGTGTGCGGAGGATTCGTAGGTATATTTTTTGTCATTCAGGATTTCTTTGAAAGTGGCAATAGCCTGTTCAGAGCGTCCTTGAAAAGCGCGGAGTTTGGCCCGAATAAACTGAAAATCCATACTGTCAGGTACTTGCCGGTAGGGTATGTTGGCGGCTCTGTTTTGCATATCGGCTATGCGGTCATTGGTGAGAGGGTGAGTTCGCAAATATTCCGGCGCATTGTTTTCATAGACACGATTATATTTTTGCAGACGTTCAAAAAAATTCGACATGCCATTTGTATCAAAACCGGATTGTTTTATTATCTGAAATCCTATGCGGTCAGCTTCTTTTTCATGGTCGCGGGTAAAATCCAGCTGGTTCTGGATGCTTTTTGCCTGCACTGTTGTGATGGCTGCACTGGCTAACTGGGGGTTGGATCGCGAAGCGAGAATTGCCAGGGCAAGCGCAGCAAGTGAGGGCAGAGTGCTTTGCTGCTGGCTTTCAATTAAGCGTGCGATGTGACGCTGAGTTACGTGGGCTATTTCGTGGGCTAGCACTCCGGCGAGTTCGGATTCGTTTTGAGCAGCCAGTATCAGCCCGGTATGCACGCCAATGTAGCCGCCTGGCAATGCAAAAGCGTTGAGTGTGTTGTCTTTGATGGCGAAAAATTCAAAATCGCGCTGGTTGTCCGGGCTATGAGAAACCAGGCGATAACCGAGATTGTTCAAATATTCAGAAACTTCGGCATCGTCAAGATAATGCAAATCTCGATAGATATCGCGCATGATGGCTTCGCCAATGCGGCGTTCCTGTTGCGGTGAAAATGCGGTTTGAGAAGCTTCCCCAAGGTCAGGAAGCCCGTCGGCCATTGATAAGGGGATAAAACTGGCTAGCAGAGCCAATAGATACAGTATTCGCATGGTGCTATGATAGCCATAGTAAGTAATAGTTCCTATAGAGGTGCAAGAAAAATATGAGTCAATTTACACATTTTGATGCTCAGGGCCAGGCGCATATGGTGGGCGTTGGCGATAAAAATGAAACGCACCGGGTCGCTCGTGCTGCAGGTTCGATTGTGATGCAACCTGAGACCTTGCAAATGATTCTGGCGGGTGACAGCAAAAAAGGTGATGTGCTGGGTGTGGCGCGAATCGCAGCTATTCAAAGTTCAAAACGTACCTCTGAGTTAATCCCTCTTTGCCATCCAATTTTTTTAACCAAAGTAAAGGTTGAATTTAATATTTCTGAGCAGACTTCTTCAATAGAGTGTGTCGTGACTGCAGAAACAGTGGGGCGCACCGGGGTGGAAATGGAAGCACTTACCGCCGTGAGTGTTGCGCTGCTGACTATATATGATATGTGTAAAGCAGTGGACAGGGGTATGCGAATGGATGGGATTTGTTTAATGGAAAAGCTGGGTGGCAAGTCGGGACACTGGGTGCGGGATTAATGCTGCATTCTGTGTAGTGGTGAAAGATCTGAGAGCAGATATGACTCTCAGCTTGTCATATGTTTACAAAAAACTAACTTTTGGGTACCCAGTTATGGGTTTCTTCCTGAAGTGACTGGCACCATGCGTAAAGTGCATCGTACATGATTATCCCTTGTTGCAACATTTCGTGGTCATCCTGGAAATTGCGAGATAGCCCTAATGAGATGGCTAGTAATCCTGCAGCCTGGGGGGCTAAGTCCAAACGGTCGGTATCTGCAGCGCGAACGATCGTAGCCAGTTGTTGCAGGGCAGACGTCTTTAGTTCGTATTTCTTCAGGAATGCATCAAAACTGCAAAATTCACCTTCATGTCCCATTTCTACACCTGGTATGTCATAGGGGATCGCACCGGTTTCGGATGCCACTTTGAGCACATCTGAAGCAGGTACATACAAAAACTCGGCATTTTTGTCGATGAATCGGTTAATTAACCATGGACAGGCAATGCGGTCTATTTTTGGACGCTCTCTGGTGACCCATTTCATTTCAATGTCTCCTTTAAACCTAGAAACCTCAGTTAACCGCTAAACTTAACATTTAACTAAATAATTCTAATAGCATTTTTAATGATTCCCTGACTCACCCGGTTGGTCAGGTCGCTATGAATTGGATTGCACAGTTTTTGGAGCACAGGGCGGCGTTGCAACGCCTTGAAATGGAATGACCATTTCTGCGTCATTGCGCCTTGCCCTGCGCTCCAAAAACAGCATACTCCAACCCATCCAACTAAGGTTTCCAGGTTAAAATGCAGCCAATAGGGAAGATGGTTGCTACTTTTGAACCACATCGCCACCCGCATCTTTCCATGCCACAATACCGCCTTCAATATAGCGTGCTTTTAGCCCTTTGGCCTGTAATGTGTCCACAACTGCATTGCTGACAGAACCACCGCGAACACAATATAAGATGATTTCCTGATCCTGGGCTAAGGATTCGCTCCAGGTGCTGATTTGTTCAGGGTCTTGCCAGGTGGCGCCCTGAATGGCACTGTTGTCAGCAGCTAAATCTGCTTTGCGCCGGACGTCGATAATTGATATCGATTTGTCACCAAGAAGGGATTTAAATTCTGAAATGCTGATGGTTCTGCTCATTTGATATATTCCTTAAACAAAGAGGGGTTTGATGTATGAAAAAACGAGCCCGATAGCGGCGCAGGCGCCAATCACTTGCATGATCCCGATTTTGTAGCGGAACAGGGCAATAAATGCGGCTAATCCGATCAGCGCACTGAACCATTCAAAACCGGATAACACGGTTGTAAGGTTGAGGGGCTGTGATAACCCGTGCGGCCAAAGTACATGGTAGGCAAAGAAAACAGCGAGATTCAGAATAACGCCGACGACTGCTGCTGTTATACCAGTGAGAGGGGCTGTGAATTTCAAATCGCCGTGAGTGGATTCCACTAACGGCCCACCAATAAGGATAAACAGGAAGGATGGCAAAAAGGTGAAGATAGTTGCTACTGTGGCGCCCGCTGCACCGCCTAAAAAAAGATTGTCTGCGCCAAACAATGCCTTGGTCCAGCCTCCGACAAAACCGACGAAGGCGACGACCATGATCAGCGGTCCGGGGGTGGTTTCACCCAAGGCCAGACCGTCGATCATTTGTGTGCCGGTCAGCCATTGGTAATGTTCAACGCCTCCCTGATATACATAAGGCAGCACTGCATACGCGCCTCCAAAAGTCACCAGCGCAGCTTTGGTAAAGAACCAGCCCATCTGGGTGAGTGTGCCTTGCCATCCATAAGTTGTAGCAAGGGCGACGATGATTGCAATCCATATTGCCAGACCGACTGTAACAAACCTCATCAGGCGTGACCACTTGAATGTGGCATGCTCGGGAGTGGGGGTGTGATCATCAATAATGGCAGGGCCAAAACTTTTGTCAGAAGCGCTATGACCACCGCCAGCCTTGAATTTATCCGGCGCAATCCGGCTGCCTATATAACCAATGATGCCTGCAGTCAGAACAATGGCCGGGAAGGGAATATGCAGCGCAAATATTGCAACAAAAGCTGCAGCAGCGATAGCCCAGAGAATCCCGTTTTTCAGCGCGCGGGAACCAATGCGATAAGCGGCGAATACAACGATGGCGGTCACTGCGGGTTTAATGCCATATAAAATTCCGGCAACTTCAGGAACATTGCCGTAAGCCAGGTAGATCCAAGTGAGTGCAATCAGAATGAAAAGAGAAGGCAGGACAAATAACACCCCAGCCGTTATCCCCCCTTTAACTCCATGCATCAGCCAGCCGATGTAAGTGGCAAGCTGCTGTGCTTCGGGTCCCGGCAATACCATGCAATAGTTGAGCGCATGCAGAAAACGTTGCTCGGAAATCCAGCGCCGGCGTTCTACCAGTTCTTGGTGCATCATGGATATTTGCCCGGCCGGACCACCGAAGCTGATGAAACCCAGTTTAAACCAATAGATTAAAGCCTCGACAAAAGAAACGGGCGGTGGTGGGGAGGCAGGGGTCGGTTCATTGGTCATGATGGTTTTCCTCTTTAGTGTAAGCGGCATAGAGATCATCGAATAATTTTGAGGCGCCACTTAACAGCATGTCGTCGTCAACGCAGCGCTCCCGGGTTCCTTTTAATATCATTTCCAGCCCGGTAGCTTCTGCAACTGGAATGCCACCTACGTCAAGGAAATGCACTGCTGCAGCTAATCTCATTAAGGCAGGATCGGAATCCAGTCCGAAGGAATGCATGAGTACCTCAAAGGTGACCATTGAACCTACATGGGTAAAGGTAGCGCCGTCAAAATCAAATCCCGAGGCGTCTTTTGGGCAATTTCCTGGTTTGTCCAGCCATAAAAATTTAGCATTCTGGTCAATGAATCGTTTGATTAACCATGCGCTGGCCATGCGGTCTACCCAGAGGTGCTTTCTGGTTGCCCAAATGCGGTTTTGATATTTTTCTTTGTGAAGTCGTTTGAGCTTGCCCACAGTGGGGCTGGGTTCGTCTGGATTGGCAAGGGCGGAAAATGCGGTTGTGGTTTGAGTGAGCGCTGTGCTGGCTTGATCTTTGGCGGGGCCTGGAAAAAAATCGATACCGGAAAGTGCGGCAAAATCTCTTTCCAATCGCTGTAATGAACGTCTGGAGTTTGGAATGCTCTGCGTTTCAAATATTGCCCGAAGTTCGTCAATTTCCTGTTTTAATGCGGCATATTCATTGGTTCGGTCGAATAATGTACGGAAAGTGATGTTTTGTTCCGGGCTGGTTGAACTGAGTTTAAGCACATAGGCGCTTCCGCCAGCCTGAATTACTTCCTGTGCCTGTTTTTGCAGGATGGATTCAGTGGATTCTATGTCCGGCAATAAATAAACACCATCGCGCAGTACGCCACATCCGCTGCTTTTTAGTGCGCGCCAGATGCGCATGCGGGCAGTGGCATTTTGGGTTGGGAGGCTGATGATAAGTGAAATCCAATGCGGTGAAATAGTCATGTAGGATATACTACAGTACTGTTGTACTATTGACAACATTGTTGTCGGATGCGAGAGTGCTTCATCAAAACCGGTTTGAATGCTGTTGGCGGCTAATGTTTGTTGGTCCAACTGCCAGATCGTCAATTGGGAGAGTCATGATTAAACGCATCATATGTACTTTTTTCATTTTCTGGTCTGCGCAGCTTGTCGCTGCTGATCTAATACTTAAGCCGGTGCAAGTTTCTCCTAATATATACGCGGTGATTGGGGGTATTGGTGGGCAATCGTATGAAAACGATGGCTTAAACAGTAATTTGGGTTTTGTGGTCACGCCTGAAGGTGTGGTTGTCATTAATAGCGGTCCCAGTACACGTGTGGCGAAGGCGCTGCATGCGGCGATCCGGAAAATCACCTCCCAACCAGTTAAGTGGGTGATTAATGTCAATTCACAAAGTCATTACTGGTTTGGGAATGCCTATTTCCAATCTTTGAATATTCCCATTATTGCGCACAAGGAAGCAGGACTCCTCATGCATGAGATGGGCGAGATGCAACTTGCATCGCTGAAAGGTATGCTCAAAGACAAAGCGGCGGGTACCCAAATTACCTATCCTTCTGAATTGTTTCAAGACAAGCGTGAGATCAAATTGGGAGGCGTGGCTTTTCAGCTGATTTCGTTTGGTTCTGCTCATACGGCTGGCGATATGGTTGTGTGGTTGCCCGAGCAAAAAGTGTTGTTTTCTGGCGATCTGGTTTTCACTGAACGGCTCTTGGCAGTAATACCACTTGGCAATAGTGGTGGCTGGGTAAAAGCATTTGATAGTGCCATGGCACTTGGGCCAAAGCGCATTGTGCCCGGACATGGCAAGCAGACTAACGTTCAGCAGGCAACGCGTGATACTCGGGATTATCTGGCTTTCAATCGCATGGCAATTAAAAAAATGCAGGATAAAGGTGCATCGTTGCAAGAAGCTGTTGAGAAAATTGACCAGTCAAAATTTCGCTACCTGGTGAATTTTGATTTGTTGTCGCGGCGCAATGTGAATCAGATTTTTACCGAGATGGAACAAGAATCTTTTTAGCCGACCTGGTGCCCATGAATATGTAATGGGCGGTTCTGTTTAGTGTGGTGACGATTTTGGAAGTAGTGGCGATTTCAGGTTGCAATGGATGTGGAGGTATGCGGTGGAGGCGACGGAGTTTAATAAATTCAGTTAAGTGCGATATGCAACAGTTATGAGTGAACATTTTAAGGGGAATAAAAATGATATCAAAACTAAATTTTCGCGTCATATGTGTGAGTTTTCTGAGCATTACGGCATTGTTTAGCGCAAATAACACATACGCAAATAATGATATTGCCTGGCAAAAGCTTGCTGAAGGCGGGAAGGTTGTACTTATGCGCCACGCGGCTGTTGTTGCAGGGCAGGAAAACGGCAGTCTTATGCTACGGGATCCATCCTGCAAAGAGGAGCGAAATCTTTCAGCCGAGGGTCAGAATGTGGCTCGCACAATTGGGAAAATGTTTCAAGACCGAAAAATTCAGATAGCTGAAGTTCGGCATAGCCCTTTTTGCCGTACAACCGATACGGCGAAAATCGCTTTTGGTGGCGGAACTCCGGTAGAGTATCTCTATGTTCTTGAATTGCGCGGACCTGAAGAAGCCGCAGCGCAGACAAAAAAATTGAATCAAATCATCGGCTCTTACGCAGGGAAGGGAAACCTTGTTTTGATTACGCATGAACCTAACATCAACGCAGTTTCATTTGAATTACTCAAGCAATCAGATTTTCTGGTTTTGCAACCTGCGGGTGGAGATAAATTTGAGGAAGTCGGTGTGGTGCGATGGGAAGCATCAAACTAATAGGTACAGTCGGTTTGTGACGACTTCTCACGAACAGAGACGCTGATTCGCAGCTAGGTTTTTAAAATTAACCGTGGTTGGTGGGTCCAGTAGCAGATAACGGCATGAACACGGGGAAAGTTTCCCAGAAAAGGCTTGCATCTAACATCCAAATTGAGTGAATATCGGGAAAAGCGGGGCCCAATTTCGGAAGGGGCAATGTGAACGTCTAGTAGACGAGCTATGGCGTTTTAAACGGTACTTATAGAATCGACCTAAATTTAAATTGCAGGAAAGTTTATGCTAAATCAGCCAAGAATTCTCGAGTTGCGCAACTATCTGGAAAGCGTCATCGTCGGTCAGAAAGATTTGCTTGATAAGTTGGTGATTAGCTTGTTGACGGGTGGACATATT
>JAYVLG010000127.1:0-2604 GCA_043759595.1 Sulfurirhabdus sp.
GATAACCTCAAAACGTCTGCCATTAGCTCAGTCGTCGATGCTGTGGGTAAGAGCGCAGCCAATGCTATTGGTGATGCGTTCCCGAACAGCGGGGGCACAAACGTTGCCAACTATGCGGCGCATGCTGTCTTAGGTTGTGCGACAGCAGCAGCGAAGGGAGGGGATTGTGCATCGGGGGCGATTGGTGCAGCGGCTGGAGAGGTGGCTGCGGCCTCAGGTTTCGTCAACTGGGCAGCCGCAGGCATGGGGCAAACCTTGACGGATAACGGGACGGTGTTCTTTAGTGGTTTGATTGGCGGAACTGTTGCAGCGGCTGTGGGCTCGGGTGACAAGGTTGAATCCAACTTCGCAACTGGGACTGCGACCGCTACGAATGCGGTTACGAATAATTATTTGAATCATAAAGATGCAAGTAAATTAGCAGCATTAAAAGGGCAAGTAAGTTGCGATGCAAATTGCAAAACAGAAATTGCAGCGCTTGAAAAGCTAGATGCGGCTAACAACAAGGCTTTAGCTGCCTGCGAGGGGGTTAGCAATGCCGCGTGCGACGGTGTTCGCAACGACGTGCGCGTGGCAGCAGCGGAGTATATTAGAAAGAATGTAGGCTCGTTAGATGCCGCCAGCGGTAAAGACACAAATACCTATAACTCAGAAAAGACAGAAACCATCGCGTTGGCGGACGGTACGATGTCAGGCAAAGTGCAGGGCGTGGCTTCTGGATATGCAAACACAGTAGTCGACGGTGTTGCTGCGCTAGGCTCTGGTATGTACCAAGTTGGCAAAGCTATCTTGGGTGATCCGCAGGCACAGCAATCGGTCAAAGATGGTGCAGGCGCTATGTGGGACACTGTCAAAGACCCAAGCAACTGGCCATATCTTATGGGTGCAATGACACCCGCAGACCGTGAGAAGCTTGCTTTAGCTTATGAAACTGGCAACGGTAAGGCTGTTGGTGAAATATTGGGGGCGAATGTTGCTAATCTGCCTATCGGAGGCGGTGGGCTAGGGACTATCAAGAAGGTGGGCACTTTTGTTAATGCCGCTGAGGATGCCGCGAATATTGCACGAAAAGACCCTTTGGATTGGAGCAGGCTCAACCGAACCGATGGCACTACGACCGCACATGTCGAAAACTCTCATGGCAATCTGCGTCTGGATAAGCCGGTGCAAGGGGTGTTTTATGGCGATCCATTACTTGTCACAAATGCCGCTTGGAAAGATGCACAGCTACGCAATATAAAACCTGTAACCGTCGGCAATCGAGATTACTATATAGTACCTCGCCCTAACTCGGGTTATGCTGGAGGAGCAGGCGGGCAAAGGCTTAATTTAGATTATGTGACGATTATTACTGAGACTGGTACAAATAAACTTGTGACAAGCATTCCATCAGGCAACGGAATGCCTAGAGGTATAGATAATGTCCGCTGAATTTCACACTTCGGAATGTCCTTGTTGTGCAATGGGGGAGATCACAATCATGGTGAATTCGGTGCATAAATTCAGATATGTTTGTAATGAGTGCGACGAAGTTTGGGAATGTCCTGACACGAGGCTAGAAAATGCATCGGTACAGCCCGAGAATTACTCTGAGTTGCGTCTTGCGACTGCTGAAGAAATTAAGATCGCCAATCTTTGGCATTTAGTTAAAGATCCGGGATGGTATTGATGAAGTCCTTTGAAAACACAGCAAATTATTGAACTGAATAAGGTGAAATATGGATTCAATAAATAGCCAACGTTTAATTGAAGTTTTTATTGCGATTGCGAAAGACGCACGAAATTCTGGGGATCAAGTTTTAAGCGAGTGGTACGCACTAAAACCCTCGTACTTACCAGCATGGAACAGCATGACGGATGCGGAAAGATGGACTGCAAATCTCAAATTTCTCGACAGAACAGTTGATCGTGGAGATGCTATTAAGCTACCAATTCCTGCTAGCGCGGCTGACCCGCGTGGATCTTTTATCAGAGAAATTGACTACTTGAAGTCGCGGGGATATTCAGTGAGTTCTGATGGATTGTCCTTGTTGGCACCAAAAAAATGAAAGCCCGCATGAATGTTGAACAATACATAAAAGTACAGTTTTTAAAATCAAATCTTGAACTGTATTCAATAAAAATTACTCACCCATTAGATGAAGTTAACTTTGGAAATTGGTCTACAGACGTATCATGCGAAGTAGGAAGTCTAAGAATTACCAATGACCGAGGAGAAATTTATATAAAACATTTTGATCGGCAATCAGGTATCTACATGTGGAGTCCCAATATTTATCCTACGCTTTTATCAATCTATGATAGAGGGACTAGATGGGAGCTTGCTGATTTATTAAAGGAAATAAAGCAAGCATTTGATAATAATGGCGATGCTGTAGAGAAATAAATTTTCACCATGCTGTCAACAATTCACTATACATCATCAACACCCATGAAAACACCCCTCTTAACCCTCATCCTCGCTTTCACAGCCGCAACCGCCTTCGCCGCTCCCCCCACAGCCGCCAGCATCGAAGCCATCCTCTCCACCAACGGCTCCCAACAATCCTTGGAGTCCACATTGGCAGGCGTAGAAGGCCGCATGCGCCAAGAAATCAACCGCCA
>JAYVLG010000128.1:0-4617 GCA_043759595.1 Sulfurirhabdus sp.
GGTTTTGATGAAATACAGAAATTCCATCATGGCACTTTTGATGCCGTTTGCGGTAACCTCACCGCGCCTTCGGGACGGGGAAGTCCCTTTCATTCGTTATGCATTATTTTGCTAACATCAACAAACAAAAATTTTATTCTTTGAATATGGCTTGTCGCCCTCATGTATATTTGAAAGAAATCCATGTCTAAAACAATTTTATTGGTTTTAATTATTCTGTTAACTTCTTGTGCATCCACTCCCTCAAAACGAGTGAGCAGCTCTCAGCCATGGAGCGCTCAAGAGATTGAAGATCGACGCGAAATTGAGCGCGGATTCCAAATGGCACAGATAGATTTTGATTCGGCGCACCCCGTTTTTTTGAAATTGTGTTTATCCAGGTTTCCTAAAAATTCATCAAAGTTGAGCTCCGATCTTGAAACATGGGGACAAGAAAATAAACCTGCACAACTTGAAATGCAGCAAATAATGAAAACTCAAAACAAAGTGTCTGATAAAGCTGCCACTGCACAATTTAAAAGAGTTACCGATATATATATTCAATCTTTGATCAGTCTTGATGATTCAAAATTGGAGAAAGCTTGTGATGGAGATTATGTAAAAGGCAATTTAAACATTCCCATTATGCAATTCAAGAAGCTGCTGGTTAAGGTTAAGGCCTCCAGAGACTATCAACGTTAATGTGCTCAAGCGATAAAAGGAAAAACCCATTATTCAAGAGGGACGCGCCAAAGCGAGCCCCTCACTTTTACGATAGGCCGCGTAAGGATGCGCCATGGACACCTGCCAAATTTCCGTTAACACTTTCGACAGGTTAGCGGAGACGTACGCGCAGAAGTACCTTGCCCTGGATACGTACGACGCCTACTACCGACAATTCTGCTTGCACGTTGCTCGGCAAGGCGCGACAGTGCTGGACGTTGCTTGCGGACCGGGCAATGTCTCCGCTTTCCTTGTGCGTGAAAGACCGGATCTTCAAGTGCTAGGAATAGACCTGGCACCAAGAATGGTACAGTTGGCCCAAACTCATGTGCCGTCCGCCAGCTTTTTGCTTCACGACTGCAGGCATTTGGCTGACCTGGGTCGTGTGTTTGAAGGCATCGCGTACGCCTTTGGATTGAACTACCTGAACCAGGAAGATGCAGAGCAGTTCTTTGAGTCGCTCAGTAAAGTTCTAGCGCCCAACGGGGTGCTTTACCTCAGCGCAATGTCGGGGCCCACGGAACATTCGGGGCTGCAGACCTCAAGCAGTGGTGACCCAATCTACATGTACTACCGACCAAGGCAGGAGATTGAGCGGTTGGTTCAGCGTGCAGGTCTGGAGCTCGTTTTTTTGGATGAAATCGCTAGTCCTGCTAACGCATCAAAGCCCACCATCGACGTGGTCTTGGTTGCACTACGTGTTGGTGCTTATGAGCCCGTGAGCGGGCCGGGACATTGGTAACAAAATAATCCAGGGAATTGGATTACACTACTACGTTTTATTTTCCATCTTCATCTTCATTCCGCACTTGAATATTATTTCACTTTTAGTATTTTAAAATTTTAACAAAGGATACGTAATGATTAAACGCACAAATGTAAAATTAATGGCCTTGAGTATTGGCTTGATTATCTCTTTTTTATCACATGCTGAAGATGGTGCGTACGTGATTGAAGCGGGTCATCCCAGTCTTAAGGAGTTGCTCCTGCCCGCAACACCACCTTCGCCGACTGACAACGCATGGACGCAAGCAAAAGCTGATCTGGGAAAGCAACTATTCTTTGACCCGCGTATGTCTGGCACCGGCCAGGTAACTTGCGCTTCATGCCATTTTCCTGAGCGTGGCTGGGAAGACGGTCTGACAACGGCAGTGCGTTTCGGCGGCAAGGTGATGCAATTAGCGTCGCCAACAATGATTAATATCGGCTATAACACGATTTACATGTGGGATGGACGCATGCCTTCTTTGGAAAAACAGGCATTCGCAGGTCAGGGAATTAAAGCGGATATTAGCGCTGGTATGGAAGAGCTGGGCGTAAAAGAGGGGCGCCATATCGAACGTATCAAAATGGTCAAAGGGTATCAAACTGGATTTGCCAAGGCATTCCCACAAGAACCGGCTGAAACTCAGATTAGTCGCGAGACAATCGCAAAAGCCATTGCAGCGTTCGAGCGCACGATAATTAGTAATAACTCTCCCTTTGATGCCTGGGTAAAGGGAGATAAAAATGCAATGACAGCACAGCAGGTTAATGGCCTTAAGGTGTTTGTTGGAAAAGGTAATTGCGTTGCCTGCCATAGTGGACCTAACTTTACGGACAATGGATTCCACAATCTTGGCCTGAAGTCTTTTGCTGCTGCTGATCACCACAAAGGTCGCATGACTCAGAAGCCTACCCATCCTTCTACTGATGGCGCATTTAAAACGCCAACTTTAAGAGATATTGCCCTGCGTGCGCCATTTTTCCACGACGGTTCAGCGAAAACCTTATTGGAAGTAGTTGAGCACTATGATCGCGGTGGCGATGTAAAGACCAATATTTCACCAATGATGCAAGGTGGTTTAGGGTTGAGTAAAGATGAAAAACTGAGTTTGGTTGCCTTTATGGAAGCTTTGACTTCACCCGTTAAGCCATTTGTTTACCCGGTATTGCCACAGTAAAAAACATTTAAGTGAGCTTTGTGCACGACAGATCCAAGCTCACTTTTTATATTTGATTATTTAATTTTAAGGAATACGAACATGTCTAAAAAAACAAATATCTTGATCTTATGCGGTACTTTTATTTTGGGAAGCATGTTGTCAATACAGTCACATGCCGCAGAGTACACAGCTTCGCAAAAGGATAAGAAATTCAACCCTGAAAAACTTAAAATAAAAGTTGGCGATGCAGTTAATTTTGTTAACGATGACAATGTTGCGCACAATGTTTATTCAGAATCAGCAACGAATCATTTTGAATTGGGCATGTATAGAAAGGGTCAGGCGCGAAAAGTTGTTTTTGACAAGCCTGGTACAGTAGAAGTCGAATGTTTAATTCATCCGGGTATGAAGATGACCGTGGAAGTAAGCAAATAAAACTTTCCTGGTTGCCAATATCGCAAGGGTCTCCGTTAAATCGGGGTAAAACCACTTTGTGATGGGCGTCATGAAAATCCTCGCGATTTCCGGCAGCCTACGGGCTGCTTCTTTCAATTCCGCGCTACTGCGTGCTGTTGCACGTTTGGCACCCGCTGACATCAGCGTTGTGCTCTATCGTGGCCTTGGCGATTTGCCTTTGTTCAATCCCGACATTGAGGCCAGCGATCCTTTGCCGGTCGCAGATTTGCGTACACAAATTATGACCGCCGATGCATTGATCATCGCAAGCCCGGAGTACGCACACGGTGTTACCGGAGTTATGAAGAATGCCCTCGACTGGATGGTTAGTTGTGAGGCCTTCGTCCGCAAACCAGTCGCACTGCTGAATGCTTCGCCAAGAGCTGTTCACGCTCAGGCAGCTTTGAGAGAAACTATCACTGTTATGTCCGGGTGCATTATCGAAGAGGCGTCCATTACCGTGCCTATCCTCGGCTCAAATCTCAGCGAAGATGAAATCGTGCTTCACCCCGGCATCTCTTCCTCGCTGCTTGCGGCGCTTGCCGCATTGGGTGCAGCGGTTGTTGCCGCACGCGGCGGAGGAATAACATTTGATAAAATACGCACTGACCTGGGTTCAAACGGGGTAGCGCAAAAGCGCTCAGGTCCTTAACTTGAAGTTATGCGTAAAATCACATCATCACATCTGAAAGGATTTAGCGATGCGGCTGCTGCGTTTGGTTTTGCTCTATGTTCTAGCCATCGGCGTTGCCCTCTACGCTGCGGTGGTTTATGGTTTTTTTCCGTTAGGTTCGTTCGTGCACCCGGATATGAAGGCGGTTTTTCAGGCGCACTCAACGGGTATCTATACGCATATTTTCGCCTCTATGCTGGCATTGGCACTTGGACCGTTCCAGTTTTCAGATAAACTTCGGCAGCAGAACATTACACTCCATCGATGGAGTGGGCGTGTTTACCTGGTTGCCGGTGTTTTAAGCGGCGGCATCAGCGGCCTTTACATGGCGCAGTTTGCCTTTGGTGGTTTTGTTTCCCGCGCAGGTTTCAGTTTGCTTGCACTAAGCTGGCTATTTACCGGCCTGATGGCATATTTGGCTATTCGACGACATGATATTAAAAATCACCGCAGCTGGATGGTGCGAAATTTTTCGTTGACCTTGGCAGCCGTTACTTTGCGTATATATCTGGGTCTGTTCTTTGCAGTTGGCATGAAGTTCGAGGATTTTTACCCCTTGCTGAGCTGGTTATGCTGGGTGCCAAATTTTCTATTGGCAGAGTGGCTGTTCAACTCAAGGAGACATAATGCGTTTAATGCGGGTACACAAAAACACGCTGCTTGATTTTGCGTTGGGACTATCGATATGACCGCCAGTATTACTATTCAGAGAGCAGGCGCAGGAGATGTGGATGAAATCGCCATTATGGTCGGCGAGCTGCTGAATGAAATTATGACCGCCATAGGCATAAGCGTTTTTAATTTCAGCCTTGATGATACAAAGGCCAGGCTTAAAGATTTCATCGAGCGAGAGAAATATTT
>JAYVLG010000129.1:0-29816 GCA_043759595.1 Sulfurirhabdus sp.
ACCAACAAACTGACGACCTACCAGGCGAACTTCTGCCGCTTTGGTCATTGCGTCTGCTGCTTCAATCGCAGGTACCAATCCACGGGTTTCGATCATGCCCAATGCAATTCCACTTACATTTGCCATTTTCAGTACTCCTTAACTAAGTTAAAAAAATGCTCACTTGCTGTCACCAGCGTCCCATGCATCAATAATTCCGCATATTGTCAGATCGGTCATTGTTGCCTTGTCGCCTGTGGCGATTCGTGCCGCTGAACCCCCTGCTGTTATTACCCATTTACCCGGCGGCACGCCAACCGGATCACATGCCACACTGAGTTTTCCCTGAACATCTTCCAAAACTCTCAGTGAAGCATTCTGCAATCCCGGTACTCGACGCGTCGCTACCAGTTCCGATACCACGCGCATGATTTCCATATCAACCTTCCGACCAGTGATCAATGATGCCAATGATTGTTAAATCACTGGGGAAGTCTTTACTACCTGCCGCCTCACGGGCTGCAGAAGAGCCAACACAAATTACCCAGTCACCCGCGATACAGCCCACAGCATCCACAGCAACCTGGCGCGGCCCGCCTACTTTCTCTCTCACCACCAACAGCGGGCGGTGTCCCAGATCTTTGATCCTGTTGGTCGAAACCAGCGTTTTTTCCACCTGACAAATCTTCATCGCTCGCTCCTAAATCGTTTTATGCCGCATCAACTTCAACCAGCTCAATCGGGCTGCCTGGGCGTTTATCCTGTACTGTCATTCCGCACACCAGCAAACCCTTTTTTGCCAGATCTGCGTATCGTGATTCAATTGCATCTTTCACCCGCTGACAACGTTCCACTGTACGTTCACGGCAACCTGGCACCCTGCTGTCGTAGCGAAAGTGAATGGCCACTGGCGCTGGCAGACCATGATTCACATTCAGTTTTGTGAAAATCTTGATGCCCACATCCATATCTGGTGCACCTTCTTCTACTGTGTGCAGGTGGGCAAAGTAAGCCAGATTACGTAACTGGAATTCTTCAAATCCATCGCCTACACTGATGAATCTTTCTGCATGACCAATATCGGTATAACGTCCACCCCAGTTACTGCATACATATTCAATCTGCGACAGGTTATTGATCAGCAACGAAGTGATCAGTCTACGCATCCCTTCATGCGGTTCTCCACTGCTTGCACCCCATCCTGTTGACTCATTTGCTGCCTGGATCGCCTGATACACCTTCAGCCTGGCGGTACTCGCGTCGTCATTTACCGTTGCGCGGTATAGTTCAATGTTGTCAACAAACCGATACAAATTCATTTCACCTGCAGCATCTGGTATATGTATCTTGATCGCATCAGTATCTGTATCAACACCGATCAACAAAGTATCTACCGAGGCACCGCAACAAAAACTGTTTTCAATCGCCTGGCGAAACGCGTTCAGACGTTTTAACCCTGCTTCTGCTGCTACAGTCACGTTACTGCAATGTGCAGCACAGCCTTCATGAGTCGGGTCTGAACTACTCCAGTGATAAACAGCCACTTTCAAGTAACGTGTCCCAGCATCTGCTGTTACCGGGCGCCCCTCGCGGAAGCGCATCAACTCGGTTTCAATCCAGCGTTTAACGTTAGCGTCTACGTCGAACATTGCCCCTGCGTAGGCTTTACGACTACGCACTGCACCTTCTGGCAGGCGCAAGATATAGCGCACTAAACCTTTCAGGCGTCCATCCGAACAAGGCGAGATATCCACCGCGTGATAACCGCTATCAAGAAAAAACGCGACAGCGGCATCCGTGTCCTTCTGCGGATTTTTCAATTGTGCCTGCTCAGCTTTCCGGCGTAGTGTTTGCATGACACACTCACCATACAAAGCACGCATATCCAGATCAGCTATCCAGGCATCATCCAGAATTTTTACTGGCAACTCAAAACCCAGCTGTTCACGTGCAATTGCCTGAGCACGTTCAGTAAAATCAGCTTCATGCTGCAAACCAGCAATGCGTTTAAGCACTTTAACGATCGCGTCAAAACTGCCTTTAATCGTTTGTTCATGTTCCAGCAGTCGGATGTTCTCTGCTTCGTTGGTCAGTGGGTGACGACAAACACGACCACTTCCTGTTGAGCAGGCAGGATTAGGCTCAACAACGGTATTAAGAGCAATGCCTTGTGGTGCGAAAACCGGTTGCCGAGGGCGCGCCTGCAGTACCCCACCAGCTGTACCTAACCCATAAGGGAGGCGACTAGCTGAAGGCTGCTGGTTTCTCATGCGCTCTGGTCGGTTTCTCGTATTCATCGCCATTTCATTTCCGTTTTTGGTTGCTCAATCTCTGCCTGTTTCAAATCAACCTCTGGCACCACCGGAGTAAGTTATGGCCGATCCTTTTGAATCGTTACCACTACTTCCGGTAATTCGGCTTACCGGTAACTCTGGACGCTCACGGTCTTTCAGCTGTGAAGCACCGATTACTGCACTGCGCTGTTCACCCCTCATCGTTGGGTTGCGCCGTGTAGAATTCCCTTCCGTGCCAGTTACACTTTCATTACGTCGCCATGCTGCACCCGTTATCGCAAAACCACCTTCACGACCATCACCTGTCAGTCGGCTACGCGCTTCCTCAACCAACTGAACCTGCGCCATGACTACGGGTGCCGTACTTTCCTGATGGCGGAACTCAGGAGTACCAGACACCAGCCCCGTGGCCAGATTAACCGGGCCAGTAATACGACCGATCGCCCCGTAGGCAGTGCCTGTGATGTTGCTAATGCTACTATCCTGGGCACTGCGAGCCGGGGTAGCGATGCTAAAATTTCCCTGCACTCTTTGCTCCTGCGGTGCAGGTGTTGCTTCACGTGGTACATTTACCGGACGCTGTGTGAGCGGGTGTGGGTTACTGTTTGCACCTCGCTGAGACACACGCTGATTGGATCCAGAATAAGGAGTACCACTCAAAACCTGGCTCTCACCACGCCCAGCGCCTGTTACCTTGCCACCAGATTCAACCCTGGCACCACTCAGGGACAAACTTGCCTGAGCCCCACGACTTGCCATCAAAGCCCGCGAAGCGGCCTGACGATCTGCATCGCAAAAAGAGGTATATTGATCAGGCCCGATATACTCTGTCCCAGAAATCGGCTGACAACCACCATACTCATCGCCAGTAACTTTGGTGCTATGCTCAACTGGCGTACCGGTTACCTGCTGCTCATGCCAAGTGCGCATTACACCAATTTTCTCCGGTGCTGGTACTGGTGCTCGATTGCAAGCCTGATATTGAGCAAGACCATCTGACTCAGTACCGGTCACACTTGCACAAGCACCACGATCACTACCCGTAACCATGCTGCCCGGTGCAACGTCTGTCCCACTGATTTCGCGATTTTTAACCGTACTCATCAAACTAACCTTGTGCGGCGCGCTGCTGCCATTACGACATGCACTGGTGTTCTGGTCCTGAGCGTATTGACTACCGGTCAGCTTACTATTGCAGCTACCGGATTCATCACCCGTTACCTTTGAACTTCGTCCAACTTCTGTACCACTCACGCTCAAACCAGCTCTGGTATTGGCCATACCAACTTTTGATGGTGTCAGTGCTGGCTTAATGCCACAAAACGATTCAAATTTGTCAGCGCTCAAATACTCAGTGCCGGTTACAGTTTTGCATGCGCCAAATTCGCCCCCAGTCATTTTTTCGCTACGATCGGTATCAACACCGCTGATGCGCTGGCCTCGGCTAGTATTGCTGACACTTACCTTAGCGGGTGCTGCCGCAGGCGTCGTGTCACACAACTGACCATATTGCTCTGCACCAATATATTCTGTACCGGTAATTGCGCGACAGCTGCCGGACTCAACGCCGGTCACCTTGCTAATGCGCTCAACCTGAGTACCGCTCACTGTGGTACCACTCAAGGTAGTACCAATCTCAACTTTGGCAGGTGAAGCCTGGGTACGTACGCGCCCCGTAGGTCGGCAAGCAGGATCATTGCCACGACCGTTCTCGCACATTTCTGCGCGGCGTGCTCGTGCTGCATCCCGGCCTCTTAAACCCGCTGTTGACTTAGCGAATCCGGATTTAACTGCTTTCTTTCCCTGACTGGATAGTGCGCGGCGGCGCTCCTGACATAATTTGCGTACGGCAGAGGCAACCGAACCAACAACAGCCGTCGGCTCATCATCTACAATCGCGCATACTTCCTCTATTGCCTGCTCACGCTCAGCTTCTTCCGCCTTGTCTTTGCTTTTGCAACCACACCCTGACTTTTGATCATCCGATCCAGCATTCGCGGTTAAAGGTGCGGATGCTGTCATGGTTGTCGCAGGTGCAGATGTACGAATACTTGATGCTGTTTTAGCTGAACCCAGCGCCGCTTTCCCGCCCAGTGACATGGCTTCACGTCTCGCTCTGGATAATGACTTGCCAGAAGCATTCATCACCGAACCTGAAGTGGTAGCAGATGTTGTTGCTGACATTGATACCGCTGGCGCAGTCTGTGCCGGACGCGCAGTCTCAACGGTTGAAGTTATCGGTGCAGCTGTTGACATTGCTGGTCTGGTTGCTGGACGTGCTGGTGCGGATGGTTTTGCACCGATCGCGGTGCGTCCGTTCTGGGACAGCGCTCGGCGCCTTTCCAGTGCAACAGCGCGTGACGAACGCGGAGTTGTCGTATTGTTTGCCATTGGATCGCTCATGCTCTCATCCTCCCGTATTCACTCAATCCTTGCACAGACCGAACTAGCGGGCGGCGCAAGAAGCATATATGGATAAATCCTGTTTCTTTCGATGCTTGTCTAACCACTTGTATTTACCCCAAACCAAGGCTCTAACACAGTATTGTTTACCGCTATACCCCTTGATTTGGTTGCGAATACAATCTAAAGCCAATTACTTTCCGCGGAACACAACAAAAGATGTACCCTGGCTTTGTGAGTAATTGTCATATCCAATCAATCGCACATGATTGTTTGGATGTGCCCGGTGACAGGCCTCCAACTCAGCAACGATCACATCAACTGACTGCTCACCGAACATCGGCAATTTCCACATATACCAGTAGTAAGCGCTGGCCCGTGCAGGCTCAACGTGTTCAATCCCTGGATTCCATCCCTGACTTACCAGATAAGCAATCTGACGACGGATTTTTTCCGGGGTCATCGGGGGCAAATACGAGAATGTTTCGTATTTAGGTATGGATTTGAAATCTTGAATATCAGCCATTTCTTTTTCCTTTCATTTTTGGGCGGAGGGGCTTTTCAACCTCCATCCCGCACCTGTTTTCGTTTAAGCTTTTTGGTTTATCGCATTATTTAGCGGTTTACCACGTCCAGCTTGTCCACGGTATCGAATTCAAACTTGATCTCTTTCCACGTTTCCATGGCTATCTTCAGTTCCGGGCTATCCTTGGCTGCATTGGTAAGAATTTCTTTACCTTCGCGTTCCAGTTCCCGGCCTTCGTTACGCGCTTCAACACACGCTTCCAGTGCAACACGGTTGGCTGCCGCACCAGCAGCGTTACCCCATGGGTGGCCCAGCGTACCGCCACCAAACTGCAACACGGAATCATCACCGAAGATGTTGACCAGCGCTGGCATGTGCCATACGTGGATACCACCTGAAGCGACCGGGAATACACCTGGCATGGAACCCCAATCCTGGTCAAACATAATGCCGCGCGAACGGTCTTCAGGAATAAATGACTCACGCATCAAATCAATCCAACCCAGTGTCGCTTCACGATCACCTTCCAGCTTGCCAACCACGGTACCTGAGTGCAGGTGATCACCACCTGACAGACGCAGAATTTTGGTCAAGACGCGGAAGTGAATACCGTGGTGCGGGTTACGGTCCAGCACGGCATGCATTGCGCGATGAATGTGCAACAGCATTCCGTTCTTGCGGCACCAGTTCGCGAGACTGGTATTAGCAGTAAAGCCACCAGTGATGTAGTCATGCATAATGATCGGTGCGCCAATTTCCTTGGCAAATTCAGCACGTTCCATCATGTCTTCAAAAGTTGGTGCCGTTACGTTCAGGTAGTGACCTTTACGCTCACCGGTTTCGGCCTGAGCGGTCAATGTTGCATCCTGCACGAACAGAAAGCGATCACGCCAACGCATGAACGGCTGACTGTTGATGTTCTCGTCGTCCTTGGTGAAATCCAGACCACCACGCAGACATTCGTATACAGCACGACCGTAGTTCTTGGCAGACAAACCCAGTTTTGGCTTGATGGTACAACCCAACATCGGGCGGCCATACTTGTTCATCTTGTCGCGTTCAACCTGAATACCGTGTGGAGGACCACCGCAGGTCTTCACGTAGTGCAGCGGGAAGCGCACGTCTTCAAGACGCAATGCACGAATTGCTTTAAATCCGAATACGTTACCCACCAGCGAGGTAAACACGTTAACCACAGATCCTTCTTCGAACAAGTCGATTGGGTAAGCAACAAAGGCATAGAAGCAAGTATCATCGCCTGGCACGTCTTCAATGCGATAAGCGCGTCCTTTGTAGTAATCCATGTCTGTCAAAAGATCGGTCCACACTGTGGTCCAGGTACCGGTTGAAGATTCAGCAGCAACTGCAGCAGCAGCTTCTTCACGGTCTACACCAGCTTGCGGGGTGATCTTAAAGCAGGCCAGAATGTCCGAATCCAATGGTGCGTACTCTGGCATCCAATAGGTCTGTCGATATTCCTTAACACCTGCCTCATACTTTTTTGCGGCCATGTTTGCTCTCCTAAGTGCTATAGTTGAAAAATTCTGTTGGAACCGTCATTAAGGTTCCGACGGTTGAGCCCATTCTGGAGGAGACGATTACTTAATAAAAGTTAAATATATTTACTATTACGTTTTACTTTTATTTACCAATACTATCCTTCCACAATCTAACCCTGTACCAACTGTTGGAACCGTCATGAGTTCCGACGGTTGTGCAATTGTGGAAGAGAACAATAATTAACAAAAGTTAAATATATTTACCATAATCATTTATTATGATTTAATATAAGCCATGCCTATACACCACGCAACCTTGCACCAACTCAAAATTTTCGATGCTGTAGCTAGACACATGAGCTTTGCCCGTGCTGCTGAAGAACTACACTTGACACCGCCAGCGTTATCCATTCAGGTCAAGCAATTAGCAGAGGCAATCGGGCAACCACTTTTCGAGCAGATTGGTAAAAAAATATCTCTCACCGCCGTGGGCGAAGTTTCGTGGTCTACCTGCCGGGATGTACTCAGTCGACTGGATCAACTTACCCAGGAATTGGCCGCACTTCAGGGGCTAGAGAAAGGCAGCCTGAAACTGGCTACCCTCGCTACCGCCAAGTACTTCATCCCCCGGTTGTTAGGGGAGTTCTGCATAAAACACCCCGGCGTTGACACAGCCTTGTTCATGGGCAACCGGGAGGCTCTGCTGGAGCGACTCGCACGCAATCAGGACGACCTCTATATCCTGGGTCAACCTCCGGAGCACATGAATGTCGTTTCGGAACCTTTTGCTGATAATTTTCTGGTCGTAGTTACCAGTCCAAACCATCCATTAGCGCATGAAAAAAATATTGATCCTTCTCGTTTACGAGATGAGCCATTTATCCATCGGGAACTGGGTTCTGGCACACGCCTGTCTACTGAAAAATTTTTTGAGCAACATGGCGTGACACTTAAAGTACGCATGGAATTAGGTAGCAACGAGGCAGTAAAACAAGTAGTTGCGGGTGGTTTGGGGATGGCGGTTTTATCAGCCAGCACATTGCGCGTAGAACTTACCAGTAAAGAACTTGTGATACTGGACGTAAAGGGCTTCCCGCTGGCACGCAAATGGTATGTGGTTTACCCGATAGGAAAACATCTGACCCCTGTCTCCAGGGAGTTCATGGAACATCTATTTGATGCAGCACCCACACACCAACTTGACCAAAACCAGTTTCACGCGATTTCAGCCAAGCCTAAACGCAAGAAAAAACAGCCAATATCCAAGTGAATATATTAAAAAAAATCAAGATTACTTAAGCAACAATTTAGCGTTGCCAGCTTAAGCATGCGTGCTTAGGAAGATTTACGAATTGAGGGTTTCAATCCGGCAAATAGCCAGATTGAACCTGGTTTGATGCGAATATTGACAGTGCGAAATATTGATTCTGTACGCCTGGCAATTCAGCCAAGCATGCCAGTAATTGTAAGCCATAACTTATATTTGGCAAGTACTGTACGTCAGGGCATTGCCCTTAAAACAGCTGCCTTAACCTGCCCCAGATGGACCTGCGCCCTTGTTACCTCGGCACGTTTTTTCCCTTTATAAACGATTGTTGCTCTTGTCCAGGCAAGTTTTTTCAATTCGACAGCCAATTCTTCAATTTCATACAAATGCAATTGATTCAGGTATCGTGCCACAGCCGCCATATCATCCGATGTGCATAACCATTCACCATAAGTATCCAGGCGTTTCGCGATATCCCATGCATACAGTGCAAATGATTCTAAGGCTTGTTCGTGATTCTGAATCATTGTTTTCTGTTCCATAATTTTTCCTTTGATAGCCGAATTCATTGAATCAAAATTCATCGTTACCATTTCTATGGGTTATAACAATTTACAACAACGCTGCACAAGATAGCTTTTGTTGAAAACTTGCCAGACGCTTCGCATAATTCCACCCTTCTTCGTTATGATCATTGATCACAACAGGGACAAATCCATCTGGTGTCTGAATCAATTTCATCACGATAGGCCCTTTTTTTTCTGTATCGTCAACTTGCGCGTCCGATTTCTTTCCCGACAATAAGGCAGCTTGTTGACGCTTGTCTGACTCGTCAATGACAGAAGCTGATTTACGTGGTGTCAGGATGGATATGTCCGCAGTGTGCTGTGGCAGGTCATGTTCATTCAACTCAGTATGTGTTTGATTCAAATTCATAGTGCTCTCCGTTCAATAAAGTTATGTTTATTTCAAGGCCGGAATTCAAGCCTCAACAGACTAGTAGCAATCTCCATGCCATAACAATTTAATACATATAAAACAATGCATTAAAATTTAAATAATTTTATAAAATAAAAATGGGGGAGATTAAATCAAGATATCGTCGCTAATTAGCGACAACGAACTGTATGCCAAATACTTACCATTTGAAAACAATAGGTTTTTAGGTATTTTAATAAGCGACAGAAATAAAACCTTAACAATCCCGATCAGCTTTAAACAGTCCAGGATCAAGGTCATACCTGTGCAGCAGCCGATAAAACTCGGTGCGGTTTCGCTTCGCCATCAATGCAGCCTGACTCACGTTACCGTCTGTAACCTTCAGCAACTTGGTCAGATATTCCCGCTCAAACTGTTTTCTTGCATCCAGTAACGAAGGAATCTTGCTAGGCTTATCTCTAAGCGCACGCTGCACTGATGCAGTAGAGATGATTGAGGTGGTACAAAGCGCGACTGTCTGCTCGACCACATTGAGCAGCTGCCGCACATTACCTGGCCAGGAAGCGCCAATCAGTATTTCCATGGCTTCGGGCGAATAGCCTTTAATTTTCTTCCCGTAATTCTCAGCTGTACGAGCCAGAAAATGCGCCGCCAATAAAGGAATATCTTCACGACGTTCTGCTAAAGAAGGGATTTCAAGCGATACCACATTCAACCGGTAATATAAATCTTCGCGAAAATTTCCTGCAATCATTTCTTCTTCAAGATCGCGATGAGTAGCAGAGATGATCCTCACCTCTACCGGGACGGATTGTGAAGAACCAACGGGCCTGACCTGTTTTTCCTGCAACACACGTAACAATTTTACCTGTAGAGCACTAGGCATATCTCCAATTTCATCCAGCAGAAGCGTGCCGTTATTGGCTGAGCGAAACAACCCATTGTAATCTTGGGTTGCGCCGGTAAAAGAACCTTTAGTATGCCCAAACAATTCTGATTCAAGTAATGCCTCAGGAATAGCACCGCAATTCACACCGACAAACGGTTTATGATGACGCGAACTGGCAAGGTGAATTGCTTTTGCCAATAACTCTTTACCGGTTCCACTATCGCCGTGTATGAATACGCTGGCATCTGTCGCTGCTACCAGCTTTGCCTGAGCAAGCATATCCTCCATAACGGGGCTACGCGTAATCAGCTCTGCCCGCCAATCATTATTTATCCCGCCTGCATCATCAACACCATGTCCGCTAAGATGTAATGCACGTTCTATTTGTCCAAGCAGAACCTTACTATCAAATGGTTTTGTCAAAAAACTGAATACACCTTGCTTTGTAGCGGCAACTGCATCCGGAATAGAGCCATGTGCAGTCAAAATAATCACTGGCAATGTGGCATTGTTTTTATGTATCGCATCAAACAAAGCCATGCCATCCATCCCGCCCATGCGCAAATCTGTAATAACCAGCTGAGGACGCGCTATAGCAAGGTGAGACAGCGCCTTTTCGCCACTTGCTGCCGTAGTCACACCGTACCCAGCAGCTTTAAGGCGAATTGACAGTAACCGTAACAAGTCAGCATCATCATCCACCAACAGAATTTCACTATTAGCATTCATTTTGAAGGCACCGTTTTGGACTCACGTTGAATAATACTTTTTTCTATATTTTTAAGCGCATCCAGCTTTTGTTGCAACTGATCAGCTCGTTTCTGCTCATCTTTCATGATCTGATTTGATTTTTGGAAACGTTCCTCCTGCCGCTTCAATTCATAGGTTTGATTAGCCAATAACGCAGCCAGATTGACTATACTGCCATTATCCTTTTTATCTTCAAACACTTCAGCCAATAACGCATTAGCACGCACATCATCTTTAAAAGACGTGTAAGGCAAACACATCAAAAACGCCAGTTTGATCCGATTAGCTGCAGTTTTCTGTTTTGCCAATGCCTGCTGCGCCAATGAATATTCACGACTAAGCTCATCACCTTGAAGACCACGTACACGGGAAATATATTGGAGCGTGTCAATTGTCTCCGCATCTTTCTTATTGACGAAACTAATGACGGCACAAGTGCCGCAGGTTGCTGGAAGGGGTTCAACGCCAGCACAACTTGTTAATACGGTGCTCAAAATAAAAAACAAATACAAAGATAATGTTCGATTAATCATTCAGGTCTACTCTGCCAGGTTTAAGGGTAATTTTAAGCAAAAATGCGCGCCACAATCAGCATTTGCCACCACATCAATGGTGCCGTGATGGGCAATTGCGTATTCCTTGGCTATAGACAACCCCAGCCCAGTGCCCATCACATGTGCTTCCTGGCGTTGCTCACCCTGGAAAAAAGCATCAAACACCTTGGTGTAATCACTGGGTGGAATTCCAGGCCCCTGATCGACCATATCCAGCACAACCTGATTTTTTTCCTGACTAAGCGTAACTTGTATAGTTCCGCCGCGTGGAGAATACTTGACCGCATTAGACAACAGATTATCTATCAGAATCATTAACTTTTCTTCATCTCCTGAATAAGATAGGGGAAATACATTATTTTCTATTTTTAATTCCTTTGTCATTATCGCTAATTTCTGGTTAGCCTCTGCTTTAAGTATGAGTTTATCCAGTTCAACCGATTCCAGATTCAAAGCAGAATCTCTCGACAGGGCGATACTAAAGCTGAGCAAGTCTTCTATTCTTTTCTGAAGCTGAACCGCACTCTGCTGCAATATGCCAACAATTTCAGATTGCTGCGGATTCAACCGGCCCACAACTTCGTCCGCCAGCAATTCACTGCCTTCGCGCACTGAAGTCAGCGGCGTTTTCAGTTCATGGGAGATATGCCTCAATAGTTTATTTTTTTGCGCTTCTACATTGACCAGCCGTACTCTCAACCAATCCAGGCGATGCCCTAACCTCTGAATATCCTCCGGCCCTTTCACGGATACCGGCAAGGTAAACTCACCATCACCCAGGCGACGGATTGCAGCATCAATTTGTGCGATCGGACGCGCAATCAAATAGGTAAACCCTCCACTCAGCAATAATGCAAACGGAATGACTGCCAGGGCTTGCAACATCATGATGTTTTGCGCTTTCTCAGCCATAGCCTGCAAAACATCCACTTGTCGATCAATCAAACGGCTACTGCCAGTTAATATCTGTTGTGCTATATCAATCATTACGGGAAAAATCTGGGCAGACTTGCTGCTAATCTCGGAATCATGGGGATTTAACCGTAAAGTTTCAAATGTATTGCGCTCTGTATTGGATAGCTCGGTTAGCAGATTGCGCTGGAGTTCATCCAGTTGCATGCCGGATAGTCGTTTGGCCGTATCTTCAAACTTCAAATGCATCTTTTCGTAACCTTCAAAAAGCGATTTATCATCCAGCACCAGAAACTGTCGTGCATTACGTTCCATAGTGGTGATCTGCTCAAGCAACATTCGGCTAGCCTGAGTGGCAAGTACTGCCTGATATACCGCCCGTTGACTATGATCTGCCAGCTTGCTTAAATAAATAGCAGCGCTCACGTACGATGCTATCAATGGGAGAGAAACAAGCACAAAGCCGGTAACGATAAGTTTAAGAAAAGACTTTGGATAATATGAACGCATGAAAGAAACTGATTACCACTGTATTCCAGATTGAAAAATAACCATCTGTTGCACCAAGCAAATCAGTATAGACAATCCGACAGAAATATTTGGTGCTTCTAACGTTACTAAACAAAATGTAATGTTGGTCAGTATTTGTGACAATTTAAACACATTCCATTGTGGCAATATTTCATCTGAAAAGCAGCGGTACTAAAGTGCTTTTTTCGATTAAACTAGTTTTTGACTATTTATGTCTGACAAGCCATGTGAGATTTCGCCATGCAACCTGATACAACCATTATTGCCATTGCTCATATCATCCAGCTGGCAGTCGCGCCCGTGTTCCTGCTTACGGGGATTGGAGCGATACTTTCTGTGCTCGTTAATCGTTTTGCCCGGATTATCGATCGCACTCGTATGGTAGAAGGCACAATAGAGAATCAGGATTCTAAAACCAAGGCTAGATCCATACTTGAACTGGATGTGCTCTCCCGTCGCTCCCATCGCATCAATTGGGCAATCAGTTTATGTACCCTTTCGGCGCTACTGGTTTGTATTGTCATTGCGACTTTATTTGTAGGGGCATTTGTGGTTGTGGATATGTCTGGTACTGTAGCGCTGCTTTTTATTGCAGCAATGCTTGCATTGATAGGTGGATTAATTAATTTGCTGAGAGAAATCTATCTGGTTACTGCATTTATGCGCAAAGTAAAAATGTTGACCTAAGTCCCACGTAAACCACGCAAATTCCAGTGCCAGAATTTAACATGGGTAGATGGTTTAATTCAAAAAAGGGAATAATATTGCTGCACACTATTACTCCTGTGCACACAGCGATTCTCACCAAAACAATTCAGACAAAAATAACAACCATATTACTCATCTGGTTGATGCGTAATAAATAGTTCATAATATTGCAAAATGCAATCCTGAAAATTCACCTTACACGCTGCTTCACTCTATGACCGATAGCGAATTTTACCGTACCTTATTACGCGCCTACATCGACAGTGCAAACGATGGCATTTTCGTGTTGTGCGACGAAATGAAATTTCATGTCGCCAACCCTCTGCTTCAATCCTGGCTCGGAGTAACAGAAGATATCCTGACCCAGCATAAATGCCGCCTGCCGATTATCGATTTTATTGGTAACAAAGAGAGCAGCGAACAATTTATCCATCATTTCGAAATTGCACTTAAAGGTGAGCCTGTCAGCTTTGAATGTTTTATTCATCCGGCAGGTGCAGATGCAAGATGGGTTGAAGTCAACCTTAGCAAAGTCAATCTGGATGCGGGCGAAATGTTCATCGGCATAGCGCGTGACATCACCCAAAAGAAAATATCCGATGAACAAATCTGGCAGCATGCCAATTTTGATTCACTTACCGGATTGGCCAATCGCCGCCTATTCCAGGATCGCATAGAGCAGGAAATCAAGAAAGCTCATCGTGCGAATCTCCAACTGGCATTAATTGTCCTTGATCTGGATCGATTTAAAGAAGTGAATGACACTCTTGGCCATGAAATGGGTGATTTACTTCTCAAGGAGGTTGCGCAACGTTTGGTGAGTTGCATACGCGAAGCTGATACTGTTGCTCGCCTGGGGGGAGATGAATTTGCTGCCATCCTGGGAGAACTGGAGGATATTGATTGTGTGGAGCGTATTACTCAGACTATCCTGAAAAAACTATCAGAACCTTTTAATATAGGTGAGCAGGTTATCTACATATCAACCAGTATTGGCATCACACTCTATCCTGAGGATGCTAACAGCTTTGATGAATTACTCAGGAATGCCGATCAGGCTATGTATGCCGCCAAGCATCAGGGGCGCAATCGTTGCAGTTTCTATGCACCCTCCATGCAGGAAGCGGTGCAACACCGAATGCGTTTAGCCAATGATTTACGCTTTACCCTGAGCGCACTGTCTGAATCTTTTCGCCTGGCCTACCAGCCTATTGTTGAACTATCGACCGGTATAATTCATAAAGCAGAAGCATTGCTACGCTGGCAACATCCCTCACGAGGCCTCATCAATCCTGCTGAATTCATCCCAATTGCCGAAGAAACCCAAATGATTCTTGAAATCGGTGATTGGGTATTCCACGATGCAGCACTTCAAGTTGCCAAGTGGCGGTTAACTCATCATGCTGCATTTCAGGTTAGCATTAACGTTTCTCCCGTGCAGATTCACAATATGACTAGTTTTAATAGGTGGTTTGATTACTTGCAAAAGCTCAATCTGCCCGGACAAAGCATTGTGATTGAAATTACCGAGGGATTATTGCTGGATGTCAATGAAGGTGTCACCAACCAGCTACAAGCATTCCATAAAGCCGGGATAGACGTCTCTCTAGACGATTTTGGCACAGGTTACTCGTCCCTCTCCTATCTTAAAAAATTCAATATCGACAACATTAAGATAGATCAATCTTTTGTGCGGAACCTTGCACCGGATTCTGACGATATGGTCCTGTGTGAAGCCATGATTGCCATGGCACACAAGCTAGGCATAAAAGTAATTGCTGAAGGTGTAGAAACAGCAGAACAAAGAGATTTATTAGCAGCCGCAGGTTGCGACTTTGCACAGGGTTACCTTTTTTCCAAACCCGTATCGGTGGAAGATTTCGAAAAATTGCTGGATCAAAAATATTTGTAAAGCGAACTCTTCACACTGTACATTAAATATCACGCTACGCTTAATGCAAAACTTGGCAAACTTCCGCTCTTTATCAAATTAGCTACGAAGAAGCGCGAACCGGACACAAAGGGTCAGCTCCAATAGTGCCGCGCAAGCCCTGCAAATAATCGCCACTCCTCACTAAATCCAGTTTAGCCCTTGCTCGTGTGAGCCGATCATGAATACCGATCCTTGCCACCATATCCTGATGACTCGGGCGGCTGACAAAAACTTCAAGACTATGAATATGACGTTGCCACAGTGCGACATCCCTCTTCTGTTTCGTTTCCAGGCGCTCAAGATACCAGTCTGAAGCCAGCAACTCTTCACGAGTAAACATGGCGCGAATAGCGGGATCATGAATATCTTTCCCTTCATAACTGCCGTTTGCCATGATGTGCAGCAATACTTTTATGGGCGGGCAGGCATCTTCTACACTGCCATCTTCAAGATAAGATGCCCCTACTTTTTGCTGTGCCTCGACAATATTTTCCACACCATCTACAAAAACAGCCATATCCTGCGTTTCAGGACGGAGAATGCTTTCGCCGAACACCGACATAGGCGCATCAAAGATCTTGCCTAAATAACCATGTACAAAACGTTCTGTAATGCGATAACCCAACCGGCTCGCTTGTACTGATCTCCCCTCATACTGGATGTCTGCCACTTTTTCCATATAACCGTTTTCGATCAGGAAACGCGGATCACGCTCTTGAGCCGATAAGCGCGACCATATTTCAGGTACCAGCAAGCTGACATCATGATCCACGCGGAATTTTGACCCAATATAGCCCGCAGCTGTAGAGAATCCTGCGTAGCCAGTCAGAATAAATGAAACCAGGGCATTATTAAGATCTGCAGTCGGCCGCAGCGCATTAAAAGGCCCTTTGGTTAGCGCTCCTTCACTCCCGGCTCCCGTAGTAGAGGGGGATTTTCCAGTCAAGCTGCAAATAAAATCCATGAACAACTCGGGTAGTTCCTGATAATGAATCGGGTTATACACAGCTAAAGGTCGAATACCGGGTTCAGCCGGGTTATTACGCCGGCCGACCAGTACGGCGTTAACCGGTTCAATAACAGCCACATCCAAAGGTAGTCGGCGACTCAGCCGGGCCCCTACTTCTGCCGCATATCGGCGAACAGGGTGTGACAAATCAGGCCTCAATTGGAGATAGCGGGGATTTTTACTTGGCTTCCCCTCTACTAACCGTGGGTGAGCAGAAGAGACTACATTTTCGTCTGACTCTGAAGCTTCCAGAAGAATCTTGCGCATGGGTTCTGAGTATTGGCCAAAACCCACCACATCTTCCATGATTTCAGACAACGCTTCACCCTTCAACGGTTCAAAGTTGGCAATAAAGTTATCTCGCTGCGCCATATCCAGTTCTGTCTGGCGATCCAGCCCACGGTGCACTGCTTCATCAGGGCGCTGGAACAAACGGTACTCACAATTACTGACCAGTTTTACGCTGGCATCCGCACTTTTAGGAGATACATTCGAAAGCACTTTCGCAGGCACAACAACCGAAGCGGTAATATCGTCTTCCTTCTGCACTTTTTCTGCAGCGATAAAATCCTGACGCATTTTAAAAACACGCCATGCCCCATTTTCTTCAAAACCCATCCGTAAATAAGAGCCCACCAGCTTGCGTTCACCCAGTTTGAGTTCATGACCGGGTTGACCATTTACAAAATCCACGGATAAACGCTGGCGCCAGCTATCACCCCAGTCGGGGCTGTACATGCGTTTGATAATAAAAACCAGCGCCAGAATACGGTCGGGCACACTTTCCAGCCAGTTATTAAAAACATCTGTATAGGAAGGGGAAGGAGTGAGTACTTTAATCACTGAACCCAAACTCCGCTCTGCACTCAGCAGTTTACGGCTGGCATCCCTGTCTTCACGGTCAAAACCCGGTTTGAAACGATCAGCGTAAGCACGTTGAAAAATCGCCTCGACCTGATCCAGATCTTTATCCAGATCCGCTACAAATAGCGGCCCATAAATAACTGCATCATTGAGTGACTTGGAAATTTCGGATTTGCCGCCACCAGAAACAGTACATGGCTTGTGACAAAACACGCCTTCTGCATCTGTCCCTACCAAACGCCAGGAGGGTGCACCTGGATGTTTCTGCATCTCAATTTTATAGCCATTTGGCTGCATATAAATCTTGCCGGGGCGCAACTTGATTGTCTGCTTTACCCCTGCTTTCAACCACGAAATAGTTTGCCCGGCGAGATCCATACGCAAGTCCTGAGGCACATAAACCACCTCTGAAAACTGCTTGTCTACCCCGTAGCCCTCAGGTTGCAGCGCCATCATCTCGCCATACTGCACCACCATATCGTCAAAGTCATAGCCAGGTGCTCGTGTGTGGCTATCCACCCCGAATTCCTCACCATGATTACGCCGCGGGAAAGCCAAAGCACCGCCAGCGTGTTCTTCTTCAGCCAGGCCAAATAAATTTGCGGCATAACTAATTTGTGTTTTGACTTCTTTTTTGCAATAGCCGTAATAATTATCAGCCAACAGAGTAACAATCACCCCTCTCTCATCTCTGGCTGTTATCTTGAACGCGGCGCCGTCGTTATACAGTTCACTTTCGCCTTTCCAGCACATGCCATCCACCTGTTGGCGTGGCGTTGCTTTATCCCAAGCTGGCAGCCCCAGTTCTTTCTTGGTAAATCGCGTAAGGTGGGGTGCCAAAATCACGCACCCACTGTGCCCGGACCAATGGTCTACATCCAGACCAGCATCATTGGAGGAAAGATAAGGATTACCCCCGTTTCCGAAAATGCTTTCTACAAAATCCAGATTGCTTACCAAGCTACCCGGCGCAAAAAAACGGATTTCCATATTTTTTTCTGATTCACTGCCGGGAATTTCCGGGCAAATCACCGGACGCAGCAAGAGTGACACAAACATGCTCGCTTCATGGGGTTGCCCGGATGTAAATGGCAATTTCATATAGCTCGGTGGTGGTATTAAGGCCTTCCGTAATAAATTGGCAAAAGCTAGTTTAGGAACGGCCTTCTTGTCACTGGGGATAGGCAACCCGCCTTCCGCAACATGGAAAGAGCCCTTGGTGGTGCGGCGATCGCTTGCAGGATTGTGCAGCACCCCATTCCGAATACGGTAGCTACTGACGTATTCACTGCTGAACACATCTTTATCAATGGGTAGAGAAAGCTCTCTGGATACGCCGTGTCGATCGAGCACCAAGGTATCTTCAGGCAATCTAGGAATATCACCACCCGCTACATCAGCAAGATAGCTATCCAGAAAATCCTGAATACGCTGATCAGGAGGGCACAGATAGCCGCTCAATAAACGGGATTTTTCACGATAACTTCTTAAAAGATCTTGCGCAACCGCCATAAAATCACCATCACTACCTTGCAAGCAGGCAGGCTGTCCAGAAGATTCGAGTTTTAGATTGATGTAGAGCTGCAGGCGTTCGCGCGTTTCGTGTAAGTCTTCAGGGCTTCCATTTAGCCCAAGAAATTGATTCAAATCCTTCATACTTTCTCTACCCCAAACTTAATCCTTGAAACCGATTTTACGGTTAATCCCGCATCCCGGGAAAAAGGTTATTCTAACCCGAAAAAAACACAATCATGGATTTGAACAAATTTTATAATATGCCCCCACCCTAAGCCCCTTGCTTAAGGCGCTCAACCTCTTGAAACAACTCAGCAACCAGCGCTTCCAATCGATTCAGCCTCTCTCGGTCCGAGCCAGAAAATGCTTCTTCCTGGTGATGATTGGCAGCAACAATTTCCGGAAAAACTTCCCCACTAAAAAGATGTGCATAACGCGATTCCCGTTTTCCGGGTTCACGGGGCAATTTAACCACAAAAGGCCCGTCATTTCGTTCTGTTAAATGGTTAAGGGCATTTTCCACTTCCTGCATATCATTGAACTGACACAAACGATTGGTATGAGTACGCAATTCACCTGGAGTTTGTGGACCGCGCAGAAGTAAAACACAGATAATACCTAGCTCCTGCGCAGAAAACTTTAACGTACCAAATTCGGTATTGCAAAACCGATGCTGGAATTTAGCAACGCGACTGCCAAAACCGGTCTGCGCATTCACCATATGTTTTTTAACCAGATCGTCCACTGTTTGCTGAACCGTGGCCTCATCCAGTTCCAAGACCGGATCACGGCTGCTTTTCTGATTGCATGCGTTGGTCAGCGCGTTAAGAGAGAGCGGATATTGTTCAGGTGTGGTGATTTCTTTTTCAATCAGCGAACCAATAACGCGCGTTTCATATAAAGTCAGTTCAATGTTCACTCTTCCATTCCTTCAATCTGCAGCAGAAGCTTTTTACTGGTTAATGCAAAGTGCGCGCCTGGCCACAACATTGCTTGTATTTTTTACCGCTCCCGCAAGGACAGGCATCATTGCGGCCAACCTTGGGAGCATCTCGCTTGACCGGGCTATGCTTGCGCTGAGACAACCAATAGTTGTAAATTTTAAATACGCTATCCGGTAGCACTTCCATGCACTCCTGCTCCAGCTTTTCGTATTCATCAGGTGGCATAAATTCCTCCCCCCTGCTTTCCGCGTCTTCTTTAAACGCACCAGACAAAAGCAAAATAGGAAATGTCAGCTTTTTCAAAGGCTCATTACCCGGTGTCATCCATTCCTGTTTAGAAAGAGACCAGCCTAAAATATATCCATCGCACCATGACTGGTAGCTGATTCGCTCTTCTCCCTCCGCTTTCAGCATAAGGTTCAGATGCTGGCCATCATCCATGAACTGGGAAACCACATGGTTATAAAACCCCATCAACAGCCCCATAAACTCATTAATCTGGGCTTCTGATTCAATCGTCGGCTTGGTGCCCAGTACTTCCGCTATCCAGCGACTGGCAGGAATGGTATCCGGTGAACTGACGACAGCGCATAGCAAGCCCTGTAATTTATCTAAAGGCATCGCTTTACCCTTGAACACCGGGGATACTAGCCATGTTTCCAATTGTTTTATTTGTTCTTCTGTCATAGGGCCTGTTGACTGCATGGGTGAATTCACCGTACGGTATTGGAGAGCTAAAGCACCATATTACCTCAGCCAGTCAGTTTCATAAATTCTCATTACCCAAACAGGTACATTGAACTGGCTTTCACCAACCCAAGATTAGAAACTAAATCTGCAATATGTATTTCCGATTTTAACCAGGCACACCATGTTATCCTTCACACATAAAAACTCATTATTTCAAACATTAATACGTGCGATAACGCTTTAGTTCCTATGCGATTTACTTTACGGCTGCTTTTATTTTTCCTGCTTATCCTGCCTTTTGCGAGCGTATTGCTCATTTGGCTTGCACTCTCATCGAAGCCAGCCGTACCTGAATCAGCCAATTTGTCCCATCTGGACATTGCCCGTGCAGAAGCCATCCTGAAACAAAATAATCCCCGCTATTTAATGCCGGGAACAATTCACAGCATAACGATCAAACAACAAGATCTCAGCCTGGCAGCCAACTACCTGTTACTCAGAACTGGCCATGGCGGCGCACACATCGATATAACAGAAAATTCCATGCTGGTAGAAAGCAGCATCAAGTTACCCGCCATTCCCATTCCCGCTTACCTGAATGTCTGGCTAGCTGTAGCAGAATCAGAGGGGCAACCTGAAATTACAAAACTGAAATTGGGCTCGCTCACCGTTCCTTCATTTTTGGCTAACTTGATTGTCCGTGAAATTTTATCCAGTACCAAACAGACTCGAGAATATCAATTAGCCAACAGCATCATTCAGCAGTTTAAACTGCAACCTGACACATTAAACATGACCTACCAGTGGCGACCAGATCAATTAGGGGAACTCAGCCGGCACTTCATTTCTGGCGCCGATTCCACTATCCTGTATGCCTACCATGCTCACTTGATGGCACTCCAGTCAACCGGTGCATCCATGACTGGCTCCGCCACCAACATGCTGACACCCATGTTTAAATTTGCTCAAACACGCAGCATCAAGGGTGACCCTGTCGCTGAAAATCGGGCACTACTGCTGGTGCTGGGTGCGTGGGCGAGCGGCCACGGCATGTCCACTCTGGTCCCTGCTGAAATTCGTCACCCCTGGCGCTTCTCACTGACATTGGAACAACGCGTTGATTCTGCCCAGCACTTCCTCACCTCTGCCGCCATTGCTGCAGGCGCAGACATTTCACTGTCCAATGCAGTAGGCGTATATAAGGAAGTGTCAGACTCTAAAGGAGGTAGCGGATTCAGCTTTACAGATATAGCAGGAGACCGTGCAGGCACCCGTTTTGGAGAACTAGCCACCTCCTCGCCTGAAGCTGCCCGGCGTGTTCAAAAACTGTTATCTGAAGGAACGCAGGAAAAAGTCATCATACCTAGAGTGGGCGACCTACCAGAAAACATGCCTGAAAACGTATTCAAACAGCGATTTGGCGATGTAGGGTCACCCGTTTATCAAGCACAAATGGAAGTGATAGAAAAGCGTATTGCCAACTGCAAAATATACAATTGAAGAAAACTGGCAAGCTTATGGAAACTCCATTAAGTTTGCCAGTTCAAAACATCTACACCGCTTTAACGCTACGGTCAGTTAACCGCACCATATCATTCATCACCCCATCCAGCCCGCCATAGACATTAAGCGTGCTGATCCGGCCCGAGATTTTTTCCAGTATTTCCAGCTCCTTTAAACGCAACAGAACAGGGTTACCTTCCATCACCTTGGCGGTGTTATGCAATGAGCGTGTTGCCTGCGTTTCTTCCTGCCGTTTGATGAGGTTTGCTTCAGCCACTTTCTGCGCCTCTACAACCTGGGTCAAAATAGCTTTCATTTCACCAGGCAAAACAATATCGCGCGCACCCACAGTTTTAACTTCAATGCCATAGGCTATTGCTTTTTCAACAACAATTGCCTGCACTTGCTGGTTTAGCGAATTTTTATCTACCAGCAATTCATCCAGCGTTTGTGTGCTGACTATTGTACGCAAAGCCAGTTGCAGCTCTCGATACAAATAGTCTTTGGCATCCGCCAGTTCTGATTTAACCAGGCTGGCATCTTTAATCTGCCAGGTTGAAGACAGATTGACGCGCAAACTGACACGGTCTTTGGTCAAAATTTCTTGCCCGTTAACCTCCATATTTTGCAAACGTCCATCCAGCATTGTCACCGCAATTTTGCGATTGAATTTCCACCAGACATAGGTACCTGCAACCAATGTGCCCATATTTTCGCCATCCACCTCCAAAAACCCGACATGACGCTCAGGTATGCTGGCACTGGTCACTGCTGCTGACGTAGCCTGTTTTAGCAACTCGTCCTTGGCATTGGTGAGTAACACAGCCAGCTTTTTGGATACTGAAATATCTTCGCTGATATCGATCTTCTCAATACGTATAGCATGCTGAGTCTTCCAGTAAGCGCCTTGCTGAGCAGGCGCTTTAATATCTTTCAGCACATTATTCTGATAGACCAAACCCACTTCCTGTTCACCGGTTTGCCATGTTTGCAAGTGCGTGGCAAATGCCTCTGCGTGTAACTCGGCCAGATAAATCACTTCTTTGCTCACGCCCGCATGCAAGGTGGTGAGAATATCGGTGACCTGCACCTGATACCGGTTCTGCCAGTCCCACACATAATGTACGCCAGGCACCAAAACCCTGACGAACTGTTTATCTTTGAATAGCAAGCCTCGCTGAGACTCTGCAATGATGATTTTCTTATACTCCAACATGAATAATTTCATGGCACTTCTCCTGATTAACAATCGTTGGCAGTGTCTCCACTCAAGTACTGGCTTTCATCATTGTGACGTGCAGGCAAACTGCTTGTTGCCAATTGCGCGCACGCAAACCCTGATACAAGGCAGTACCTGAGCTGGCGTTGGAATTTCTGAATCAATCGTTAAATGTTACTGCTTCACGCTCGCTTCATTCCTCCCGCCGCCTGGAGGCTTACCTATGCCCTTGCGGGCTATTTTTTACAGCTACCGTGACAGGGTAGTTTCACTAGCCGGAGTCGAACCGGCGACAACTGAATGACTATTTCAGCGCTCTACCAAGCTGAGCTATAGCGATGGAGCCGCCAGCTGGATTCGAACCAACGACACCCGATTTGCATCGGTGCTCTACCAGACTGAGCTATGGCGGCAATTTTTAGTACTTGCTTGTTATCGATACGCAGTTCGCCATAGACGGCTGCGTCAGACAGAGCTTTGAATCTGTTCCGCTGATAACAGGCTTACACTAAAACTTTTTTATCACCCCTTTACACAAACTACTTGCTTCAAGGTGTGAACAATTTCGACTAAATCCGCCTGTGCAGCCATCACCTGTTCGATGGGTTTATAAGCAGAGGGGGTTTCATCTATGACATCTTTGTCTTTACGGCATTCAACGCCTTCCGTCGCTTTAATATGTTCAGCCAAGGTGACTTGACGTTTGGCTTCAGTTCTTGACATCACGCGCCCTGCACCGTGGCTGCAACTACAGAAACTTTCCTCATTCCCAAGTCCGCGTACGATGAAAGATCGCGCCCCCATGCTGCCCGGAATAATTCCCATCTCGCCCTTGCGCGCGCTTACGGCCCCTTTACGCGTTACCCAGACATTTTCACCATAATGACTTTCACGACTGATGTAGTTATGGTGGCAATTCACCGCTTCAACATCAGCTTCAAATTTCACATTAATGACTTCGCGCATGGCGCTTAATGTGTTCAACATCATCACCTCCCGATTTGCGCGAGCGAAATCCTGTGCCCATGCAACCGCTTCGATATAGTGGCGAAAATTCTCGCTCCCTTCGGGTATGTAAGCCAAATCTTTATCCGGCAAATGAATGAACCAACGTTCCATATCCTTCTTGGCTTGCTCAATAAAGTGCGTACCAATACGATTACCTACACCGCGTGAACCACTATGCAACATCACCCACACTGCATCTGCTTCATCCAGACAAATTTCAACAAAGTGATTTCCTGCCCCCAACGTCCCTAAATGATTCAGGTTGTTTGTATTCTTCAAAAAAGGATGCTTTTCACACAAACGCTCAAACCCGGCATGTAACGGCGCCCATGCTTGCATCACTTCTTCTGGCGCTTTACCCCAGCTACCTGTATCACGTATACCGCGATGTTGAATCGAGCGTCCATGCGGTACTCGTTTCTCAATTGCCGTACGCATTGCACTTAACGAATCTGGCAACTGTGCAGCAGTAAGTGATGTCTTTGCCGCCATCATGCCGCACCCAAGGTCCACACCTACGGCCGCCGGAATTACTGCGCCAATTGTCGGTATCACGCTACCAATTGTCGCGCCCTTACCAACGTGCACATCTGGCATGGCAGCGATCCATTTATGAATAAATGGCATCTGGGCAATGTTGCGCAGCTGCTGCTTGGCGTTATCGTCAAATTGCACACCTCTTGTCCAGGATTTGACTGGATGCTGACCCTCAGCACTCAAAACTTCGTATGGCGTATTCATTTGCGTTCCTTTCAACTTATTGTTATTCACGATTACAAGTTAGCATTAGCCGTGCCAGAAATAATTAATTTCAGAATATTGCTTATATCAAACTGTAAATAAACAATTATTTTAAATTTTATATAAATAATATTTTGGTTCTATTAATTTAAGATAAAATAAATATATCTTTTAAGATAAGTTATTATCCATATGAATACAACAATAATTGGCATTCTGGGTTCTCGTCTGGATCATGGCGGTCTCGGCAGAAACAGAACAAAACGCTGGCGTCCAAATGTTTCGCTGCTCATGCACGCCGAACTGCCTGTTAATGAATTTGTGTTGATCCATCACCCGGATGAAACTGCACTTGCCGAGATCACCATGCGGGATATGCGCGATATATCTCCACAAACAAAAGTCATACCTTATCTGGTCAATTACAGCGATCCATGGGACTTTGAGGAGGTATACAGCCAACTATTGGATTTCACCCGCAGCTATGCATTTGACCCGGAACAAAATGCCTATTATGTCCATATCACTACGGGTACACACGTAGCGCAAATCTGTTTGTATTTATTGACAGAGGCAAGATATATACCCGGCAAACTACTGCAAACCTCCCCAGGGGATGATGGCCCGCAGGGTAACTACCAGATCATAGATCTTGATCTTTCCCGCTATGATCAGATTGCCTCGCGTTTCGAACGTGAAGCAATGGATGGCATTACTTATTTGAAGAGTGGCATTGAAACGCGAAATACCGCATTTAATGCTTTAATTTCGCAGCTGGAACATGTATCCATCAAATCCTCCTCACCCATCCTGCTTACCGGGCCAACCGGCGCAGGTAAATCACGCCTGGCTAAACGCATTTTCGAACTGAAGAAACAACGCGGGCAAATTATTGGCAAGTTGGTAGAAGTAAACTGCGCTACCTTGCGTGGAGACAATGCCATGTCTGCTTTATTTGGCCATGTGAAAGGTGCATTTACCGGCGCACTGAACCACCGCGCCGGGTTGTTACGAGAAGCAGACAACGGCCTGCTATTTCTGGATGAAATTGGAGAACTTGGTCTTGACGAGCAGGCAATGCTGCTCAGGGCGATTGAAGACAAAATATTCATGCCATTTGGCGCAGATATTGAAGTAAGTAGTAATTTTCAGTTAATAGCAGGTACCAACAGAGATTTGTTCGAGCAAGTTCGCCTGGGGCTATTTCGCGAAGATCTATTGGCCCGTATTAACCTGTGGACTTATGAACTACCTTCCCTTAAAAACAGAATTGAAGATCTGGAGCCCAATATAGAACACGAGCTGCACCAATTCACCATTAAAGCCGGACATAAAGTGAATTTTAATAAAGGTGCACGTGAAAACTATTTAACATTTGCTCGCTCACCGCAAGCATTGTGGCGGGCAAATTTCCGCGATCTCAATTCCAGCATTACACGCATGGCCACTTTGGCAACCGGTGGCAGGATTACGGAAGAAATTGTAGAAGGTGAGATATTACGCTTGCAAAAAGGATGGTCCGGATTTGCAGATAATCGTCAATTCTCAGCTGAAACACTCAATGAAATATTACCTTCAGAAACTTTAGCCGAAATTGATTTATTTGATCAAATTCAACTGACAGAAGTCATAAATATATGCAGAAAAAGTCGAAGCCTTGCTGAAGCAGGACGTACATTATTCAATCGCAGCCGCTCACAAAAATCCAGCGTGAATGACTCACATCGATTAAAGCAATATTTAATACGTTTTGACCTGGAATTTCAAAAGGTAACCACCAGGCATTTCTAAGCATCCTCCCGGCTATGATATAAAACCGCACAACCTTTCCCTGCTTTCTTGACACGATACATAGCAATATCGGCCATATTCAATGCTGCATCTGCATCCACCCATCCCGATCCTAACAGGCATATTCCGATGCTGGCACCAACATGCCAAATATTTCAACACTATAATTGAGAAGGGAACAGACAAACAAGCTATCCTTGTTACTGGCAACACACACCTAACGATATTGCACTACTGCGAAAAGATTGACATACTGATTGAAAAGACAAACTGGAAAACTTCTGTTTTTCCAATAATTGAGGCAATTCCAAGACCGTGTAACAGGCCAATAGAATGCAAAATCTGCGCGTTATAAAACCTCAAAACCATATTCAACAGACAAATCGCCCCGAAATGGAAACAAACAACATTTCACATCACTGCAATCCAACAAGCAAGCAAAACGGTTTCACTTATATCGGGCTAATGATCGCTGTTGCTATTATGGGTATCAGCCTTGCTGCTGTGGGCCAGATGTGGCACAACATTCAAACTCGTGAAAAAGAAAAGCAGCTGCTCTATATTGGTAATCAGTATCGACAAGCCATCGCACATTATTATCAGGAAAGTCCGGGGGCTGCAAAAAAATATCCCGCTTCACTGGATGAACTGGTCAAGGATTCACGCTATGTCACTACAAAACGCTACATCAGAAAAAAATATAAAGACCCGATAACCGGCAGTGAAGAATGGGGGCTGATTCCAGGTACAAACGGCGGCATTATGGGCGTTTACAGCCTTTCCACCGACAAACCCCTTAAAACAGGTAATTTTCGTCCTGTAGACAGCCTGTTTGAAAATAAAACCAAATATGCCGAATGGACTTTCTTTGCGCCACGCACCAGTCCCACCACACCGCAAACGCAAACATTAGCAACCGGAGCAGCGCAGAATCAGAATCAGAATCCAGGTATACCGCAAACTTCTCCTCAACCGCCATCACCAATTATTCAGCCACAAACGAAGTAATTGAATAAGAACCGAACGACAAACTCAGCACTTTGACGGTCCGCTTGTATGGTACTTTATCGGTACAAGGCGAGGGAATAACGCCAAAAGATGGAAATATCGATTAAAGCTATTTGCCAGAAAAATTGACCATGGCGCCTCGCTGATTAGTCGGATGGCGCCAGCGGGTAAACTTTGAGCAAGCACAAGACCATTTTTTTCGATGCGCAATCGTTCACCCTGCACAAGCAGGAAGTCGCCAGGCTGACCTTCGACAGTGATCCACACCATCCCTTCGGTGCATTCGAGATAAACATTGCGCGCACCACGAAAAGCCAATGTCTTTCCTTCAGCAAGCTGGATTTCCATGTTTCTCAGTGACAGTAGCATGATTGAATTTCCTTTATCATTCAATTACAACGCACTGCCAGTCTAGAACTACGGCATAATACAGTACAGACACAATCAGGCTTAATTGTTACCAATACAATTATCATTTATATAAACTGTACTGCTAAAATCTGTTGGCAATTGTATCTGTAAGCAGCGTATCGATTACAGTAATATTTAGCACAGATCACTGGCAGAAAAGGGACTTGAATGGATCAGCGTGCTTTGCGTTACGAACAATTAGCAGACGAACTTGCCAGCATGATTGCTGAACGTATTTTGCGTCCTGGTGATCGTCTGCCTTCAGTGCGCTGTTTGGCCCATGACAAGAAGCTGTCCATCTCAACAGTGGTGCAGGCGTTGCGGCAACTGGAAGATCGAGGCCAAGTGGAAGCTCGGCCTCAGTCCGGTTTTTTCGTTCGCCTGCCATCTCTCAATCAGAACCCGCAGCTTGCACCGCAAACTCGTCAACATCTGGCGCGGCCGGTAGCCGTCGATATCAGCAGTCGTCTTATGCGCGTGCTTGCTTTGAATAATCGGAAGGAAATGGTTCCCCTGGGGGCCGCTCTGCCGGCTGCTGAATTGCTCCCGGTTGCGAACCTGCAACGCCTTTATGGCATTGTCGGCCGGCGTTTCGGTGCGCTCATCGATGCGGCCAGCCATGCGGCTTTGAATAATACAGAACTGGTGAGACAGTTCGTCCGGCATTCAATTTCCTGGGGCCAACCCATTGCAGCAGACGAAATTGTAGTTACCAATTCATGTACCGAATCCCTGTCACTCTGCTTGCGTGCAGTAACACGGCCAGGCGATACAGTGGCAGTGGAATCGCCATCGTACTATCTAATGTTGCAGTTACTGGAACTCCTGGGGCTCAAGGCCATAGAGATCCCAACCCACCCCCGTAACGGCATGTCGGTCGACGCGCTGGAGATTGCCACTCGTGAACGGCGGATCGCAGCGTGCCTGCTGGTAAGCAACTTTAACAATCCGCTGGGGAGCCTCGTCCCCGACTATGAAAAAAAACGTCTTGCAGATCTAATGGCGGCGCGGCAGATACCGATCATCGAAGACGATATTTTCGGTAACCTGCATTTTGGTCCGGATCGACCTTGGCCGGTTAAATCGTTCGATACGGCCGGTAACGTGATGCTCTGCTCGTCGATGTCGAAAACCCTGAGCCCTTCGCTCCGATTGGGATATGTCGCAGCGGGCCGCTTTCATGGGGCGGTTCTGATGCAAAAAACACTGACCTCTGGTATCACCAATCCGGTGACCCAGGAAGTCGTCGCTCGTTATCTGGACTCGACGGCCTATGACCGGCACCTGCGCGGCTTGCGGCGAGCCTACGAAAAACAGGTCATGCAGATGTCCGAGGCAGTTATGCGGTACTTTCCGGCCGGAACCCGACTGTCGCAGCCTCAGGGTGGATTTGTGCTATGGGTCGAACTTCCTGCCGGGATCGACAGTGCTGTGCTTTTGGAACATGCTGTGAATGCCGGCATTGCTTTTGTCCCCGGAGATCTTTTTTCTGCGAGCGGCAATTACCGCAATTGTTTACGTTTGAACTGCGGTAACCCATGGTCGCCTCGTTTCGAGGAAGCCGTTAAACGTTTGGGATCACTAGCGGCCAACATTGCGTCCTTCGGTAAGTAGACTGGCACGTCTTTATCTTTATCTTTATATTTGGTCTTGTGTGTTGTATGAAAAATGGATAATCTATATGTCATTAATAGGTTAGAAGTATCTTGGTGTCCCTGTTCTCAAAACATGTCCTGACGAATCTGGCATTTGCGTTATTTTTGGCATCGCTCATAGTGACGGGTTCTAATTATTTGCTGGTGAGAGAAATTCCTTATGATTACTTGCTATCTTCGGTACGTGATTGATCCTTTTAAGCTGAAGGAGTTTGAAACCTATGGAAAAATGTGGATACCCTTGGTCGAGAAATTTGGCGGCAAGCACCACGGG
>JAYVLG010000130.1:0-3246 GCA_043759595.1 Sulfurirhabdus sp.
AACGCTTCGCCAATTTCGCGAACGGCCCGACCGGCAAACTTCAAGCGGTACGCCACGAGCCGCTTTTTAGATGTGCTTTTACCTGATCCCAGGAATAACCTGCCTCCGGGTTTTGCTCAAAATTGACCAACCGCGCGTTGAGTTCGGTTTTTAGCTCGGGCGAAACCTCAATGCGTGAGGGACGGCAGCAAAACTTTCCCAAATCACTTCAACAAGATGAATGCGTTCCTGCACGGGCAGTTCCAAAATGTCGGCAACGGAAATTTGGCTCATGGGACATAGATTGCCACGGACGCTATTTGCGCGTTAACGTAGAGTTGAGGGGCGCCGCGCTTTTGCGGCGTCCCGCTCGAACGCCGGGTTAGAACCAATGGTGTTTCCAAGCACAGTTGGAAGCGTTTACACAAATCAATCGGAAAAACGGAAACAGTTCTTCCCCGAAGCCTTAGCTGCATACATGGCATCGTCTGCCCTTTTAAGCATTTCATCTGGGGATGACACTCCTTCAGCAAAAAATGCAATCCCTATGGAGATGCCCACATGAGCAGCTATTCCGTCAAAGTTCATCGGGTAATTGACATATTCAATTACCCGAGACGCAATCATTGCGACGTTGTCGCGGCTTTTGGGGTTATCCAGCAAGATAACAAATTCATCCCCCCCAAGACGTGCAACCGTATCAGACGGTCGGACTAATTCCAATAGACGAGTGGACACATCTTTCAACACGCAATCACCAATTCCATGACCCCAGCGATCATTGACCGCTTTAAATCCATCCAAATCGAGAAACATCATTACAATTTGACGTGGTTCACGGGCAGCCATGCCGATCAACTGCACAACGCGTTCCATTAGGAGAAACCGGTTCGGCAAACCTGTCAAACCATCGTGCAAAGCCATGTGCTGCACGCGCTGTTCCTTGTCCCGTTGTTGGGTGATGTCAGCACATACCCCGACATAACGACTAACCTCTCCAGCTTCGTCACATATCGCAGAAACACTAAGCCGCGACAGGTAAATCGAACCATCTTTGCGCTTGCTCCAAACCTCACCGGTCCACAACCTACTTGTGTGCAATTGCGCAAACATATCAGCAAAAAAAGCGGCATCATGGCGTCTGGATTTCAGGATACGGGCATTCTGTCCAATAGCTTCTTTGGATGAGTACCCCGTGAGTGCTGTGAATGCGGGGTTCACTGAAATAATCGTTGCCGCTGTATCCGTCACCATGATGCCTTCCATGGTGGCTTCAAACACACTTGCCGAAAGTCGAATCGCCGCATCGGCTTCTCGCAGGCGGCTGATGTTGGTCACGAGTGCAAAAAATCCCTGAATGTCACCATTCAAACCTACATCCGGAATGAAATGGGTCAATATGTGGCCGATTGACCCATCAGGCTTCTGAATGTCTCGCTCAAACTCCTGCGGCTTGCCTGCCAAGACCGCTTCAATATACGGCAGACTCTTTTCATACAAGTCCGCACCTAAGGTTGTTGCAATCGGCAACCCCTTCATCTCCTGAGGCGTGCGTCCAAACCATTCCAAATACGGCTTGTTTGCAAATTGACACAGCATCTGCTTGTCCCAGTAGCCGAGCATACTTGGCATGGCATCAGTAACCGTGCGGATGAATTTCTCACTTTTGGCCAGGTCGGCGGACATAACTTCCGCCCTATGCCTAGCCTCCAGCAACTCTTGCTCAAAATGACTCCGCTCGAGACCCACAAAAAATACCCAGGTGAAACGTTCCGTCTCGTCAGAAGTTGATTTCTTGCAGTTCAGAAATATGGGGACTTGCTTTCCAGAATCATCCAAAATCTGCAAGCGAATTTCGCGCACGTGCCCTTCACGCAGCAGCATCGGCCAGACATGCGTTTGCAGGAATATTCTGCCTGCAATGGGAAACAGGGAATCCATCGACTTTGCGAACCATCGCTCATGGGTACCACCCACAAGTTCCAGCAGGACTTGGTTGACTGATTGAACAATGCCAGATCGATCGGTTATCAAAACCGGACACGGCAGTTGATCAAACGTTGACATGGTTACGTCAATGACTACGCTGGTGCTGCAATACACGAGCGAATTGCATCAATCACCAGTGCAGGTTCACTCATATGAGAGCAGTGGCCTTGTACTTCCAGCACTTTCAGTGTGCTCCCGGCTAAATGAGCGTGCACATATTCACCAACGCTTACTGGGGCAAGAGTGTCAGTTCGATGCTGGAGAATCAGGCAAGGCACCGTGACCTTGGGTAGGTCAGCCCTGTTGTCAGAAAAGAATGTGGTGCGCGCGAAGACCTTTGCAACCTGTGGATCGGTCGAGCAGAAGCTGTCCGAGAGTTCCACTGTCACTTGACCGGATTCGCCCTGTGCAGAAACCACCGGCGCAAGATAGTTCGCCCAACCAATATAGTTTTGATCCATTAGTGCCAGCAGCCCCTCCAGATCTTCTTTCTCAAAGCCTCCGAGGTAGTCTGGCGCATGGTTGACGAAGCAGGGGTTGGGTCCAATCAGCACCATTTTGCTGAAAAGCCCCGGGCGGGCAATCGACACAAGAAATCCCACGCTACAACTCACTGAATGACCAATAAAGACGACATCACTTGTGATATCCAGAGCTTCGCAAACATCAATCACATCTTGCGCGTAACCGCTGAGGCTGGCGTATTTGTCTGGATCGAAGGCTGCAATGTCGCTTTGTCCGCTGCCCACATAGTCAAATAATACTTGTTTGTAGGAGGATTGAAACGCGGGTGTCACGCGATCCCACACGTTTTGATTGCACCCAAATCCATGGGCATAGAGCAGCACGGGGCCATCACCCTCAAAAACTCTGACGTTGTTTCTTGCAAGTACATTGCAATTAGCTCCATCCATTTTCATGCGATTCTCCATCGGTTGTATCTAACTTAGTGCGTACTAAGGATAGGAAATTCAAGTGCTCATAATGTTTTCTAACTCAATATAGGGAGACACGCCCGTGTCTCCCTATCATGGCCTTTGTCGCCCTACCACCGAGCGACGAAGTCGCCTTGAACCCGCTTGAAATAAGACGATCAGTCGATAAACTGTATGGATGATCAGTCATAACAATCCCAGAAAAACCAGCTTGCCGGTTTTCAAGTCAACCCGACTGCTGGATCAGTTGCGTGAACAAATTCGCTAGCTGGACTATAGCCTGCGCACTGAAGAGGCTTACGTGTACCGGGTCAAAAAGCTCATCTACTTTCAAGTCTTGAAG
>JAYVLG010000131.1:0-3179 GCA_043759595.1 Sulfurirhabdus sp.
CCGCCGCCGTGCGCGGCAAGCCCTGATCGAGCAAGACCTTGATCATGCTGCTTCGAGCTTGATCACGCTGTCATCCAGGTTGCATGCCGCAAAATCCAGCGCCTGGCGAACATCCTCCGCATCGAGTTCGGGGTACTCCCGAAACAGCTCATCCCGGTTCGGATACAAGGCCACAGCCTCGACTACGCGTTTGACGGTAAGGCGCATGCCACGAATGCAGGGTTGCCCGTTCACTAACGCAGGGTTGACGGTGATGCGATCAAAACGATTCATTTTTGAGCCCTTTCTCGATGGTCAAGTACATCATTTACATCAATCCTTGCGTCTATGTGCCAATCACTTGCTCAAGGTGCGTGATTGACGAGTCAAGTTCTCCATTGCTACAGAGACGATAGAAGACAGGGTCACGCGAGCGCCAATAGGCGGCTTGTGTATCTGAGACGAGCCTAAGCGACTTCCGAACTAGCTGGGGAAAGATGCTCTCAAGCTTCCGAAGCACGTAGTCGAGCGTGCCTTCATGCAGATATACAAAGTCGTCCTTCCATTGCTTGTGATCTAAAATATACAATTCTTGAAGTGACTCGATCTTCCATTCCTTGTTTAGATACCAAGAGGCCATCTGAATAGATTCGTAAAGTGCTCTAAATTGGAGGTGTCTCTCGGACTCAACCTCCATAAATGAATCTCTGTTTTGGTTGTAGATGATAAATTCACCAAATGGCTCAATATGACTAAGGAGGTTCGTGATGTGGAACACAAATTGTGGATGTGCACGTTCACGGGCAATGAACAAAGGGAATAATGTAGAACCAATTTTCGACTGAATATGGATTTCATCGGTCAGCTTAAAACTAATCGAATCCTGATTCGCTAGGTTATTAAATTGAGACCGAATTTCCTCTTCGACTGAAACGTAGTAGATCTTTTTCGAAGTTAGGTCGGCAACAAACAGGAATACGGGCACGGGAAGATTGAGCCAATAGTTGGCAGTTGTGGTCTTGATAGACGGGGACCTGGCCGTTCTTATTCCAGTTTCTTGTTCCATCCATTCCAGTTCATCTTTACCTTTCAGTTGAACGGAAATCAGATTACCAGTGACCTCACCAGTAGGCTTGGTAACTTCAATATAAGCGTCGACACCGTAGTCACGTTCTGATACTTCGCGCACAATCCATTCTTCTGGCGCTAGCTCTTGCAGTAAACGCCACGAAGCAGCCTCAATCTTGTGCGTAGTGCTGCGTTCTGGAAATTTCATGGTTTCTAAGCCGCGATGACCTGCAACAGCACTTCTCGCTGCACGATGACAGTGTCACCTTCTTCTACCAGTGCCAGTTCACCAATCGAGTCTAGGGCACGTTCGTTGATGTCGTTGATGACGGCGCTAGGCAGGAGGTCTAGAGGCAGTAAGTGAATACGGAGTTCAGCAAGAGGGATACTTTCCTGCGTGGTTAACCATTCGATTACTTGATGTAGCAAAGGCAAACAGGGATCGGTTGCTGGTTTATCAATGGCTTGGTTATTTCGGGTGAGTGAGGGTGGTGCGACTGGCTTTGGCCGCAACTCTCCCCTCTCGGCGGAAATGAACTCAGAGTGTTGTTTGATCAGGTCAATTGCTGTGCGCGCCAACGACTGCGATTGCAAATTGCATTCAGCCAGAGTTTCAAGCCTGCTGACCGCATCATCAAAACGGGTATCTAGACGCTCCAGTCGCTTGATGATTTCAATGTTAGACAACTCTGCTAGTTCATTAATACTCTGCCTGTCAGACAGTGCGTCATCCTGGTTATTTTCTTTCTCACTATTCACCAAGGGAAAATTATGTGCCCGGAACGTATGGCCGCGTACCAGACGGATATGGCACTCACTGTCACGGCCAGTGTTGTAGGCAGCGCCACCTTCAAAGTCAACACCCCAAGCATTCAGTGAATCATAGGGACTGGACGAACACGACCAGAAAATCGAGGGGGGTGTCTGTGGAAATGCGTTGTCATCAAAGACGCGACCATCTTCCTGCGGAGGGATAATCAGACTATCCATCTCATAGATGTCGGGCAGCCGCCAATCACTGTATTCAGCAAAACCGTGTTCAGCAATGATAATGTCCAATGCTATCGCCGCTTCCCAAGTGCGTTCATCGGCTTTTCCAATGCAGTTGAAGCCATTCCACTCCTGTCCCAAGGCGCATCGAATCCACATCAGACCGGTATGGGTATCCGTAACCGTGCCATCGCTGTTGCCAATAAAACGTTTATTTTCGTCTTTGTCTTCGCGTTCTGGTTTTGGTGATTCAGCGGTCGGTTTGGCATCGACAGGTTGCGTGTTGGCCAATATTTTTGGTTCAGCTTCGACTCGTTGCAGACTGCCGTTGCGTAATTTGAAATCCACGATCATGACATTCTCAGCCTTCGCGGCTAACTGCTCGATGTCTAAGCGGGCCTGTGCGGCTTCGGCTCGACATCTGACTGTCGTGAGCCAGTCATCACCGCCGTGTTTATACGAATGCAGGCTCGTATAAAACTTGGGGGTGAGGACTTTCAGGAATTCAGCAGGGCTCAGGGTGGTAAGCATCTGGCGCAGTTCCGGTCTACTCCTCAAGTCCTCAACTATGTGGATTTTGACGGCAAATCGGAAGTCGACATTCAGACTGCGATAAGCTTCGAAGTCCTCATAGGCAAGGTTGAGGTAGCTATCGATGTGGGGGATGGATAGCCAAGCCAGGTTCCAGATGGCTTCATCTTCTGCGCTTTCTCCCAAGGGATTGAGGTAGCCGTTGCGGTGGCTGAGTGCGTAATTCTCTGCAGGGTAGGGAGAGTAGCGCATGTCAATTGTCCAGGTTTCCTAAAGTACATTGCCAACTATTATCACAACGTCAGCGAAGCAAGTTCATCACTGACTTCCCCATCCGCGACTGCCTGCTCCGCTTCCACCTCCGTCTGCTCCAGCAACACCCGCCAATCCGCCCCCTCGTTCTGTTCCAGCACCGCCAGCAACCCGACAAACGCCTTGATGGTGGTTCGCGGGGTGCGGAAGGTGGCTTCGCCCAGGCGTTGTTCGCTGTGGGCGATGAAGGCGGGGATGCCCGCATCCGGCAATAACAGCCGTGCCGGTTGGGCACCCTGGTAGACCTGGCTGAGTTTGCCCAGCAGTTGGCCGAACTGGTCGCGGCTGAGGTTATTGAG
>JAYVLG010000132.1:0-4431 GCA_043759595.1 Sulfurirhabdus sp.
CCGACCGTCTCCACTACCGCTTCGCCTGCAGCCCGGCATCGTTCACGCCAGCCGTCGCCTTGCTCCTTAATGTCATGTCCAACGCACAGCAGCTCGTGCCGAACGTCAAAATCAGCTACGCCAGCATGCTTTGTATCCACCAAAACTTCCCTATTGCCAAATGCCCTGCGGCAGCCCCTCAAGCCGAGTGAAGGGGACTTTCTGGGGCATCTAAACCTAATCGGGAAACCCCGGTTTTGTTGTGTTTCTTCGCGGCTTCGCCATTTTCTCCCATCCCCCGCCTGCCCGCTGGGCAGGAGCAAAGGAGCGCGATCGAGAGCATCACTTTTTGAAGCTCACAACGGAGACCGACACCATGAACAAAGATATTTATCAGCAAATCACCGACAAGATCATCGCAGCCCTTGAAACCGGCACAGCCCCATGGGTAAAGCCTTGGTCGAGCCATGGCGCACCAAGAAACGCAATCACAAACCGCGAATATTCCGGGATCAATACCTTGTTGTTGGCAATGTCGCCTTATGCTAACCCGCTTTGGTTGACGTACAAGCAAGCAGCAAGTGCTGGCGGAACGGTGAGAAAGGGCGAACACGGAACGCAGGTTGTGCTTTTTAAACCGTTCACAATCGCCGACAAAAACGATGCAGAAAGCGCGGAGAAGGTGATCCCCTTGTTACGCTCGTTCGTGGTGTTCAACGTTCAGCAAATCGACGGCTTGCCGGAAAAATACACACAGGCCGTACAGCCGCAAATGGACAGCTTCGCAGACAATCAAAAAGCCGAGGCGCTTCTTGCCCAGGCCGTCATCGAGCACGGAATGTCCAGAGCGTGCTTCATCCCAGCGGTTGACGTTATTCACATGCCACACAAAAACGACTTCAAGACCGTACCAGATTACTACTCCACCGTGCTTCACGAACTGGTGCATTGGAGCGGACACAAAACCCGCCTAAACCGCGACTTTAGCGGTAGGTTTGGCGATAGCGCCTACGGCTTCGAGGAGCTGATTGCAGAGCTTGGAGCTGCTTTCCTGTGCGCCCATTGCGCCATCGATGGCCAACTACAACACGACCGCTATATTGCGAGCTGGTTAACCGTATTACGCGCCGACAAACGTGCGATTTTCACAGCGGCAGCGGCAGCGCGCAAGGCTGCTGAGTTTCTGGTGGGTGCGACGGAAGAGGAAGAAGAACAGGCAAGTACACCTGCAAAAGGGCGCGACTTTGAAGCTGAATTGCGCAAAATCTGGGACGCTCAAGGCGTGCCGGAAGAAAAGCAAAATGACCTGATCGAAGGCATCGCCGCAAAGGCCACGCCCGGCGCCCGAGTTGGACCGTTCACCGTGGCTGCATAAAACCGGCATGGCTGGCCCGTCAGGGCTGGCTTACTCAATCCCCAAACCGGAGCGCCCAAGGGCGCACCAAAACCCTCTTGTTCGCTTGCGTTTACGCTTCAGAATCCGCCCCGCAGGGCGGATGCCACACGCGCTAGTCGCGCGCGTCTCTGCGGTGACCTGCGATCCCCGCGCTTACTGCTGACAGGATCGTCCCGCGTTTTGTTTAACCAGCAATCTTTTTCAAACATCTGCCGTCTTGAGCCACGAATGAGCTTGGGCTTGTTTATTTTTTGTGGGGGTCCGTCTGCACGACCTCGCGCTAAACGGCGGTGCAGGCGCCCCATAAAACAAACGCAAAAAAAGGGTGGGAAATAGCGCCAAAAAGCGCGGCGCGATTTCGGCGGGCGCACGTAGACCATCGTGCTGGCCAGCGCGTTGTTGTGCGGCACCATGATGGTCATCGCGATGGCAACCTGGATCATGAACCAGGTCGTGGCGTTGCGTAATCGAGTGAGCCAGGCAGGGCGGGGTTGCTCCACGTCTAGCTCGTTGAGGGTGGGATGTTGGTTCATGTTCGCGCTCCTTCAGTTTGAGAACTGAATATCAGCGAGGCGCGACACTTATAAGAAACGCTTGAGGCAAAGCGCTTCCCATAAATCATCGCTTGTCATACGATACCTGCGCGCAGCGCTTGTGGGTAATGCCAACCTGCATCACGCACGCACAACTCCAGTTAAGGCTTTTTCGGCGGCGGATGTGGGATGGAAGGTTTTCGCTCGCTCTGAGTTGGCCTCATATTCGTATTAGGGAGGATCATATGAACGAAAAAAAGACCCAAAAAACCTACAATTTCATTACCTTTTCAAGTGCTAAATTAGTCGCTAGTTTCGCCATTGAAATGGGGGCTGAGAATGTTAGGCTCAAGCCTCTGTCGCGTGGATTCAGTGTTTCATTTGTATCCACCTGGAAGGTGGAGTTATGTATTATTTCTCTGGATGCGCCCTGCAAGAAGGACTATCGGAATGGGATTAAATGGGTGCAGGAAGAGGATGATTTCGTAATAGATGCTTATATGTGCTGGCATTCTATCGATGAAATTTCCGATAAAGTTCATCGAAGCCCAAATAGCATTGCTGCTGCGCTAACTAGGCTAGGATTCCTTGAGCGAGCAAAATCGCTTCAGGACTCTTGGGATAACACTTGGGACGAGCCACCTTACGACATGACTTTTTCTGACTCGAAAGGTCTGCTTGATAGACATAAGCCCGAATTGGCATATTGGGGAGTTATTTCTGTCGAAAAGGCATATGGGGCTTTTTCGAATTTAACTCAAGAAGAGATAGATAAAATATTTAAAATTCTAATGTGGTTCGATCGCTGGGATATTGCCGCTTGTTTTGCTCATGAATCAGGAGACGCCCTGCGTGCATTCCGACTCGCGAGGCAAGGTGAAGATATGCTACTTGCGCTCAAGACGCTTAACTGTGCACCAAATTTGCCGCAGATCTATTCTGCCCAGCGAGAAATGTTGAATGCTTTTTTTCGAAAAAATATAATTGATGAACTTCCCTTTAAGATTGAGCGTTGGGTTGTTTCAGCGAAATCGCGCGAGAAGTTCTATTCAGACAAACGTGAAGAACGACCGACGTGCCAAATTGAATCTGTGTTAGATGTCTCCTCAAAACAACTTCCGGAAAATCTATTAGCATTGTTAGTGGATGGAGCGGAGCTTGTAAAGCTAGTTAGAAAAGGGAATAAACTCGCGGCGTGCTTTTTAGCCGATATTTATACTCAAAAATTTTATTCTGATTGGAATCACGAGGCTGATTGCAGTGACGCATTGCAAAAAATTCAAGATGGCTATTGGCCAACTAAACAGGAAATCGTTACCCTGCTTCAACAGCACCTTCCGTTTGATGAAAATTTGGCTCACAAACTTTCCCATCTTCCTTCTGAGCATACTTATCGAGAAAAGCGTTCATACTATAAATATCATTTATTGATGTCACATGATATTAACTATCCAGAAATGGTCAATACCCAAGGGGAGGAATTCGATGATGGTGCATCCGAGTGGGTTTAATCGAGGCTGCAAATTTGTTTGCGTTATGAACACCCGGTTGATAAGTTGAATGGGATTCGTCCAGGTCGTTAGTTCAAAAAAGAATGACTGGCATTACCGTGAAAGCTAGCTAATTATGCGACGATTTGTGATGCATATAAATATAAATAACGTGGCCTTTTCATCGTTTGCTTGAATTATTTATTTGCATTTTCCAAATATCAGCTTTCCGGTTTCAGGATCATAGGCTGTCAACCTACCTTTTACATCACATTTTCCATAGACTGGTTTTCCAGTGCGTGAAAAATAACCTATAAATATTCCACCATTGCATTTTCCATAGACAGGAGCCCCTGTTTCGCTATGAGACCCCTCACAGTTTAGCTGCAATTCCGAGTTTTTTTTCTCTATAGCATCTTTTAATTTTGTCTTTTCTTGAGCAATTTTATTTTTTTCAAAAGAATAATCGGCTGTATTATCATATAACTTAATTTTCTTCGCATCCCCACTACAAGGCGCTTGAGAATAGACAATTCGATTATGGGATTCTTTGCATTTATACACGCTATCCAAAGAATAAGCGGATGCAGAAAATAGGATTAAAGGCAACAAAAACCAGATCATAAAACACCTCGATCAGGAAAAATTGTCTATAGCATTCTGAATATGGTAATCGCGTTCGGCATACTCGAATGGATTGCCGTCTATTGTTCCGACAATGACAGCATTACCCCATCGTTGTTCGTCCTGAGTAAGAAGAGTTCCACAAAAATGCCATAGAACAATCAGGTCTTTATAGACATGCGGAAAATTCAACTTGAGCAAAGTTAGCGAGCCATTACCTGCGCCCCGAGTGATAGTTCCCGTAATCACCGCAACAGCCCCTTGGTTTGCGTCGAAACGCTGATCCTCTATGAGGGTCATGTAATGGTCGATCTGACCGGATTCGAAGAATCTGAATGTGTCGGAATGCAGTTTGTTTAATGTGATGAATTTTGCAATCGCTGCTTTTACCCGGATTTTCAAGAACATT
>JAYVLG010000133.1:0-5981 GCA_043759595.1 Sulfurirhabdus sp.
ATGTAAAAAACTGGGGATCAAGGAAGTTTCCATCTACTGCTTTACCCAGGACAACACCAAGCGTCCTTCCATTCAGAAACAGGCATTCATAGATGCCACTGTTGCATTCGCTTTCGAGATTGCGCGCCGTGGTGCGGCTCTGCTGGTTGTCGGCGATGATACCTCGACGCAATTCCCCCAGGCGTTAAAAGAATTCCGGCAGCGCCAGGGGGTCGGAATAAAGGTGAATCTACTCGTCAACTATGGCTGGGAATGGGATCTGGCCGGTCTTAAAAACGGCGGCCTGCGTTCAGATGAGGTTTCACGCCTGGATTTGATTGTACGCTGGGGAGGAGGTCGCCGATTGAGCGGTTTTCTTCCGGTGCAATCGGTTTATGCAGATTTCTATGTCAGGGATGAATATTGGCCTGATTTTGATCCGCAGCATTTTGAACACGCACTCGCCTGGTTTAAAAACCAGGACCAGACACTCGGTGGGTAATGCATCGTTCTGATTCGGTTATAAGGAAGTTCAGACCCGTTCTTACGTGCAGTGCATGATCAAGTCTGAACTGAAGGTTAGTGTCGAATTGCTTACCCAGCATTACGCATTAGAATTAGTCCCTGTGCTCATTCGCCTCGTCTTTGATTGCTTTTCCACCTTGCTGAATATCTTTGCCCGCGCCTTCAACCGTATTGCAACCGGAAAGTGTCGCGGCAGCGCCAGCCAGGAATAATGTCGCGAGCAGCAGCACGAAAATTCTTTTAATAATGATAAATTTCCTGATATAGAAAACGAATTCAAGAATCGGAACGCTATAAACAGATTCTGTCTTGAGCTCCGCGAAATTTCATGTTGCGCTGAACCTTAGGCAATTATCAACATCATGGAAGTACAAATTTTCATCATGTGATTCACATGCAGATCTTCCCCGTTTGTAGACTTTAAGCCGATCACACAGCCAAGCCACAATCTGATAGCTTACTTCAACCTAGAAACCTTAGTTGGATGGATTGGAGTGTGCTGTTTTTGGAGCGCAGGGCAAGGCGCAACGACGCAGAATGGTCATTCCATTTCAAGGAGTTGCAACGCCGCCCTGCGTTCCAAAAACTGTGCAATACAACCCATAGCGCTCTCACCAACCGGGTGATCCAGGTAATCATTAAAAATGCTATTAGAATTATTTAGTTAAATGTTAAAGGTAGCGGTCAACTGAAGTTTCTAGGTTCAATTGACATAACGGTACAAAACGCGCGTTTGTGTTAAGAGATCGTGCTACGGTGGCTCGCTTCTCACTCCACGAAGCGGCAAGGTAGTCCGCATGTGACGGAGCTCAACGGCTTGTGTGGCAGTCACATCGGTAATCAGGCGATCGAATTCCGTGTTGACTGCATGGTAGTACTTGCAGACCCGTTTTTCCAATCCAGACCGGTCAAGCACAGTGATATGTCCACGGAGGTAACTAAAAACTCGGCGCGCTGCAATTTCCTTGCGGCCTCCGTGATATCCTCGCGGCGTACCCCAAGCGAATATGCGTGGTACCTCACTCAGACATTGGGCAACAAAAACCAAGTGAATGCAGTCATTCGCTCCAACTCCGCTGAGTGGAATTTTCAATGGAGTTATTCTATTGTTATAAAATGCTTTAATAGAATTCTGGCCTATCTACAGAGTACACCCTAAAATGGCGAGTGATATTTAGGCCTGGAATAGACTTCCACATGAGTGATCATGTGGTTTATAGTAAATTAGTATCAACTTGGATCCCGCGCTATGAAACAAGATAAGCATTTCTCGATGATCCGCAGCTTCCATCTCGCGGACTGGTTTACGTTGGGGAATGCATCCTGCGGTGTCGGTGCGCTTTTCGCCGTGATGACCTATTTGCAGAACCTGGAAGTGCTGCACATGTTGTTTGCCTGCGCCCTTATTCCGCTGGCGTTTGTATTCGATGTCCTCGATGGCCGCGTCGCGCGTTGGCGTCATCAAACATCGATGCTGGGGCGTGAGCTGGATTCCTTGGCCGATGTAATCTCCTTCGGCGTTGCGCCGGCTGTCATCGCCTATGGAGCCGGAATGGACGGACTTTGGGATCGCGTGATTCTGCTCTACTTCGTTGCGTGTGGTGTGAGCCGCCTTGCCCGCTACAACATCACCGCCGAAACCCTGGCGCAAGGCAGCGACAAGGTAAAGTATTTCGAAGGTACGCCGATCCCCAGTTCACTGTTGCTCGTCATCGTCATCGCCATCGCCGCCATGAACGGTGCGATCGGCAACCATCTCTGGTTTGGGATGATTCATATTGGTCCCTGGCAACTCCACCCGCTCGTGTTGATGTTCGGGGTTTCCGGCTCATTGATGATCAGCCGGACACTGCATATTCCTAAACTCTAAGAGTTTCGCTGTTCCAATTTATCATTTGAAGACAACCAAATCAGGCTCTCGTCAAATACTCTGCGCGCATTTGTAAGCTCAAACCTTGCCGATAATATACTGGTGGAATGCATCCGAAAGACCCACACCAGCCGATTGCAAACCACTAAAAACCACTAGAAACCACTGATATTCGCAAAGACCAAAGCAAATTCTCATCAGGAAGTTCTACTGAGAAGATGAATTGTGACGCTCAAATAAACTGTGCCAGAACTCTCGGCTTTTTTCTACTCTATGTACGTCAACGCACAGAAAATTTTAATGGGGAGGGAGAGAATAAACATAATCTATCGTAACGAAAGATTGTATTAAAAAATAAAAGCGTGAGCACCATGATGCAAGGTGATTGGATGGGAAACAGGGGAACGGATTAAATGTCCGGGTGAGGTGGATTTTGGATGGTACTTGTCTTGATTTTGGTCATTTTTGGGATTATTGCTGTCATTCGTAAAAGTGATCGCCATGATTCAATCGAAAGTTGCCACGGCCCGTACTAAAAATTGCACGAACTTTTTTGTCCGTTGCTCTTGGGCGAAAAGCCAGCCTGTGGACAGCGCAATCCAACAACACTTTCAGTTTTTAGTCTTTATGTTATTCATCAACTGTTTTGCTAAAAGGATTTATCATGAAAAAACTATTACTGGTTTTAAGTTTAACGGTAACTGGTTTGAGTGGTTGCTATGTTGAACCTTACGGATCCCATGATGATGGTTATCGGAGAGACCGAGATCATCATGAAGATAGTGGCCAAAGAAGAGATCGCAAAGACCATGAAGGTGATCGCGGTGGAGAACGAGAACGCGATAGATATCATTGAGTATTTATCGAATCTGATTATGTTAAGGACTACTTTTGACATTGCCTGAACAATCCAAAATTCAGCCAAAGTCTGTCAGTTGAGGTCATTACAGCCTGATTGAGTGAAAAATGGGCATTTCTCCACTATCCGCGTTGGATAATCCAACCAAGGTTTCTAGGTTAAACCAGATATTACGCACGACATCACTCAGTCACTTCCACATTGTAACCCGTATATTTACGCACATTAATAACGCCAACATCAAAAATCAGGTATTGGCCTTTGATACCCAGCAAAGTTCCGCGAATTTGGGGAGTCTTGTCCAGATTCAGTGAGGTGATCTTTGTGGGATAGTCTAGAACAGGATAATCAATATTCACGAGTTCAGCTGCTTCAAGGGGCATAATGGCTCCTTCACCAAACCGCTCCCGCGCTTCGCGAATGCGCGTTTTGCATAGATCAAACAATTCGTCTCGTTTAGTCTTAAGGTCCATTGGCTCCGGGTCACCTTTCAACAAAGCACGCCAATCTGTTTTATCTGCCACGTGCTGTTTGAACAGCACTTCCAGCACACCAGACTGGTAGCGTGTCGCCACTTTAAAAACAGGCAATCCCTGTTTGGCACCTTGATCTATCCAGCGCGTTGGCAACTGGGTTTCACGAGTTATACCCACTTTTACCCCGGATGAATTGGCCAGATAAACATAGTGTGGACGCATGCAATGGGTTAAGCCCCAATCCGGCTCGCGGCAAGTGCCTTGAGCGAAATGACACAATTCGGGTTTGATAATGCAGGAATCACACTGAGCTAAAGACTGCATGCAGGGAAAGCAATATCCCTGACTGAAGCTTTTACTGGTTTTTCTGCCACAGGCGATACAATTGATTGTGCCGGAAAAATTGAGCCCCAGTTCTTTTCCCAAAAACTGGTTCATGCCCAGGCGCTCGATTCCTATCGGAAGAGAATACTCTACAGGGCCAGTAAGCTGGCTGATCATTTTACTCAGGTTGCCACGAATCATGGGGAAACTTTAACGTGATTATTAAAGCGCTAATTCTCCCATGATCTGACATTTAGCGCGACTATTGATGTTATCAATCTCATTTGTAAAGAAAAAAACCCAATTTTAAATATTACATCTACCGCTCAAATTAGAAGTTCATGCGCATACAACGATAGCGTTTTAACGCAGAGGCGCGGAGGCACGGAGAAAAGCAAAGAATAGAGGCTATATATCACAGAATCATAATAAGACATCACGTTTCAAGGTGATTAATCTTGTTCTGACTCAGTGCTTACGTAGCTTCTGCTCCTTGCTCTTCTCTGCGCCTCAGCGCCTCTGCGGTTAACGAATCTTCAAACCCTTAAAGAGCGGACTTATATGCGCACCGGCATTATAACGATACGGTTCACCCGTATGAGAGCAACACCAATCAAACCTGTGATGAGCAGAAATATCGTCCCAGGTTCGGGTATTCGTAAAGCACTTGCCATTTTATCTGCCAATATCTGATGCAATTGCGCGGTTGGATGAATAGTGTCCCAGAAGGCATACTGATCGGGATTGCTACAGACCGTTCCTCCGCCCGTAAAGTTTCTATCGTCACCCGTATAGCAGGGATCAGTCACATTGGTAAACCCAAAATTTCCTGGATTAGCAACAACATCGTTTAGCACGGAAAATGTATCAAAACGGGTGATATTCACGCCTAAATCAATCTGCAGGGTGTCCAGCTTGCTATCCAGTAACGTATTAAACTGTGTGGCAAACAAATTTGCTACAAAAGAGAGGGAGGGGATTCCCAGCATACTGACACGCGGAACGATTGAAAGATCTGGTGTGTTAGGCACTAAAAACTGTTTGGCACCATCATTAGCAAGGTTTCTTAACGCCGTATCAATATTATTTACAGCTGCAGTAACAAGGCCTTGCGCAGCGCCAAAATTACTGATGCTTGCAGCAATGGCATCTTGAATATCATTAGCTCCGCCAAAAACAACGTACAAGGCATTGGGGTCTGCAGACAAGCTGCTTACATAATTATTCACTTGTCCAAGGATGCCAAAAGGCTGACCAAGGAAGTGGGAATTGGTACGTGCACCACCATTCGCGTAGTTAGTCCCACCTGCACGTGAAGGCAAAGCTGAAAGCCCTAATTTCGCGCCTAAGTCGTCAACATAATTAGGTCCGTTGCTAAAACGTCCTGCGTAATATGGCGCATTGGGTACAGACCCACCTGTTGCCAGGGACACATTACCCGTATCTGACAAACTATCCCCAAACACATAGAGATTGTTGAATACTGTAGCCCACGCACCGGATGAAACAAAAATGGAAAACAGCAAACAACTTTGGATGTAACGGTGATTTACTGATATTTTTATGTTTGTTTTTTTGAATAAATTGCTGGACAACCAATTAAAAATTTGAGTCTTCATTTTTTTCCTTGGAGCATAAATATTCTCCACTTGAAGCAGCGTAGATTAAAGCGGGAAATAGAAATAAGGTTTGATCTGAAAAAGCAAAAAACTCAAACCATGCCAATTACATAAATATTTACTTAGCTAATTATAATCGCTTAAGCGTTATATGCAAAATTCACTAAATTGATCAATATGGCATGTTGAAGCATTAATCCTAGAAACCTTAGTTGGATGGGTTGGAATGTGCTGTTTTTGGAGCGCAGGGCAAGGCGCAATGACGCAGAATGGTCATTCCATTTCAAGGAATTGCAACGCCGCCCTGTGCTGCGAAAACTGTGCAATCC
>JAYVLG010000134.1:0-6124 GCA_043759595.1 Sulfurirhabdus sp.
CATCCCACGGCCATCGCCACCACCGTCGAAGGCCTGCGCCGCAAGGCTGGCAAGGCGCGCATCCTCGCGGTGCTCGAGCCGCGCTCCAACACCATGAAGCTGGGTGTAATGAAAGATGCGCTGCCCGCCAGCCTCAGGGATGCGGATGCGGTATTTTGCTATAGCGCAAATCTGGGTTGGGATGCGCGCGAAGCACTTGCTCCATTAGGTAGCAAGGCCATGGTAAGCGATGATCTGAATGAATTGATTTCTGCAATTGCAAATGTTGCGAAGCCCGGTGATCAGGTGCTGATAATGAGTAACGGTGGTTTTGGCGGAATACATGAAAAATTACTAAAAAAGTTGTAGCAGGTTAACTACTGCTATATTGATTGAGGTAAAGCTACTGGTCCTAATAAATAACGATCACTAAACTGCAGCTTGCCAGATATTAAAAAAGGACATTTTATGATACGAATAAAAGTATGGTTTCTGGTGTCGCTTTTTGCCTGCGGAAGTGCATTGGCTGATCCGCCAGCTGATTACCCGTTCGTCGGCTTCGAAGAAGGCATGCGTGCGGCCAAAGCGCAGCACAAAAATGTATTTGTCTACTTTGGCCGTTTTGGCTGCGCCTGGTGTGATCAGGTAAATAAACAGACCTTTGTCGATCCAGAACTAAAAGCCTTGTACATTAAAAATTATGTGCTGGTCTACGTCGATGCCGAGGGTGGCAAACGTCTGCGATTGCCGAGTGGCGAGCGCATTACCGAGGCTGAGCTGGGTGTGCATTACCAGGTGTTTGGTTCGCCTGTGTTTATGTATCTTGAACCGGATGGCAAGCTGATCGCAAAGCTACCGGGGATACAGACGGTGCAGAATTTTCGCGATTATGATCGCTTTGTAATGGAAGGCCGCTTCCGCACACAGTCGCTGGCAGACTACCTTAAGGGTAAACACTGATGCGTGCATTATTGTTTTGTATGCTGCTTTTCTGCACGAGCATACAGGCGGCACCATGGGAATTTGAACCTGCGATTTCAGTCACGACAGACAGCGCAACGGGCGTATTTACCCACCTTGAGTCCTCTGGGCGCAAAAGCATAGCTGTGGCGGATGGCTGGGTGGCCGTGGCTTGGGAGGATAATCGGGATGGTGTCTCTCGCTGTTATGTTGCCGTGAAACAGGCTGGACACAATAAATTTTCCCCTTCATTCCAGGTGAGTGGAAATGCAGAAGCAGCAGAACCAGCCATTGTCGGTTTAAGTGGCGGGCGTTTTGCGCTGGCATGGGAAGAGGCTGGTCAAATCCGGGCACGAGTTTTAACAACTACGCAGCAGGACGCGCTTGTCAAGTTGAGTGCGCCACTTCAACTCAGCGCTGCAACGTCTACCCAGGCGAGTTTGAGTTATAGCAAAGACAATGGGCTGTTTGCAGTTTGGTCCGAACATGGAAAGCAGTACTGGCAAATCAGGCTTGCCAAATTGCAGGTGTCAGGGCAGGGAAAAATAAACACCTCGGGATTAATATTGGTCGATGCTGCGGGTAAGGGTGATCAATCCTATCCCAGTATTGCAGAGTTGGCGGGTGACAAAACGATGGTAGCGTGGGAAGATCGCCGCGCAGGACATACGCGGATTTTAACTGCCACGTCCAACAGTGTGAATGCCGCCAGTTTTGAAACGAAAGAATTGAACGAATATTTATGGCGTGGCAAAAATTTGGGTTTGGGCATGGGTACCGGTGTGATGCGTGTGTCATTGGCGGCTCATGGACAAGATGGCGTCGCCGCCGTGTGGGCAGATAAACGTGATTTTCCATCGGGCTACGATGTATATGGCAGCTTTGCACGAGGTCCGAATTTGACTTTTGGCGCAAACGAAAAAGTGCAGGACGAATTTGGTGATACTTACGCTCAATGGCATCCTACAGTCGCTGCAAATCGCGATGGTCGCGTGGCTGTGGTGTGGGACGATGATCGTGAAGGTTCACCCGATGTATGGTTGTCATGGCGCAATGCCGATGGCTGGAGTGGCGATCTGGCTGTGCCCGGTGCCTCGGGAGCAGGCGTGCAATCTGACCCCAGCATAGCGATGGACGAATTGGGAAATCTTCATCTGGTATGGGTAGAAAAAGCCGATCTCAATAGCCCATCGAGAATACGTTACCTCTTTGCCCGGGCAATAGTTGCAAAATAATATTGCTGAATCATTTTAGAAAAAGCATTTGTCCGCAGATTGCCTCGCCAAATAAGTGCACCTTCACTATTTTTTCAAGGGAAAAGCATGAGTGGCTTGGTTGCTTTGTCGGCCAATCGTTTACTCAGCGAACGAAGGCTAGGCCGCCCGCTAACCTGGAAGATGCGCCGTCCTACAATAAACAGGTCAGTGCCAGCTGCATTGGCAGCCGTGATCAACATGTCGGCGGGGTCACCGGCAAGAACTGAAAAACTGTTAACTTTGATGTCATCCGCCGCAGTTGTAAATTGCTGTCGTGCCGCTTCAGCCTGTTGCTCCTGCTCTTTGCGTATGTAATCCAGAAACCCTTGACGCGCGCCTTTAGCCGATTGCCAATCGTTGCCAATGTAATCTGCCCAACCGCCGTCGATAATAAAAAGGCCCGTCAAAGCCGAATTACTCTGACGGGCCAACTCTACTGCGTAGTTCAGCGCTTCTTGCGAAGCCTCTGATCCATCTACAGCAACGACAATATTATTAAATTTCACTATATGCGGCCGCCCTTATTTTTTAGCCGGTTCGACAGGTGCCGTCGGTGCTGCTGCTGGTGCAACAGTGGTTACAGCGGGAGCTGGAGGTGCGGGCGGCTTTGCTGCGGGCTTGTTCATGGTCAGGACCATGACCGCAGCGATGACAAGAACGCTCACAATGATCGCACCAATATCCTCAGCGCGATCGTCCTTGAACAGGGTCATTTTGCTTTTGTCGCCTGCGGCGCCGATTGTTTCACTACCGGTATTAGCCATAATTAATTCTCCTTGTAGTTGATTTGATTAAATTGCAACCAGGTAATCTTTGATCAGGAACACCACCACCAATGCCAGCACATATTTGGTGACGCCAACAATCAGGCCGAGCTTGAGTGGTGCGCCACCGGCCTGACGGAGTTCCTTGAAATCAATATAACCGCCGAGACCGACCAGACCGAAGCCGAAGATCCACTGCATCCACACGCGCAGCAACTTGATGGTTTCAGAAGCCGCCGGGCCGCCCTTGAGACCCACGTCACCGAATGCACCCATGCTGGTAAGAAACACCATCACTAAGAAGCCGATAACAAATACCGGAAATTTTTCTACCAGCAAGGTGCCCAGACCCTTCTTTTTTCCATCGGAGCTTTCAGTTTTCCCGGACCAATACCATACAGTCACGGCGAACACTGCAAACGGGATTGAGATCACGCGCATGATGTTCCAGATTTCGGCTACGGATACTGCAGTGCCAGGCGCAACATTTGGATTGAACGCCAGAGCTGCTGCCAGTACCTGGCCGGAATTAAGAATGCCGGTGCCGATCCATGCGCCGTATTGCAGGTCGGTGAGTCCAAGTGCGTGGCCGATAAACGGGCTGATGAACATGGTGAGGATACCAAAGCCCAAGATCGTTGCGATGGCGTATGCCACATGACTGGCCTTGGCTTCAACAGCCGGCGAGGTGGCCACTGCGGCGCTTACACCGCAGATGCTGAGGGCGTTTGCCATCACGGCGATCATGGAGCGGTCAAGACCAAAGGCGGTCCCTAGCCACAGCACTAACACGATAGTCATAATCACGAAACCGCCAATCAGGAAGATCGCCATTGAGCCAAGCTGCACGATCGCTGAAAAAGTGTAGAGCGAGCCCAACAAAATAATTCCGGTCTTGATCATCAGACGAGACAACTTGAAGCCATCGCTGAATATTTCGGGAATTTTCCCGCCGAAAAATACATTTCGATAGAGCAGGCCCATCAGGATGCCAAGCAGAATATAATTGAGGTGGAAAGCGTCGGTCAGAGGTTTTGCCATGCCGAAAACTTTTGTGTGTGCCATCCACGGCTCTACCCAGAGCCGTATTACCACCATGGTGATAATAATCAGTGCAAGACCCGGCAGGGCCTTAGGCAATTTTTGAAAAAATCCTGTATCGCTCATATTGTGCTCCTCCATAATGTTTTAAGGTGGTATGCGTTTTATTATTACGCATGTTTTTACAGCTACTTTAATTGCGGATACTTCAGGCAAAAATTTTACATGCCGTGGTTTCCCCGTACGTTAAGAACTTTCTGCAAAACGCCCACAAGAGTGGAATCAACCGCCAAATGGGGTAAAGATGGGTGGCCATTGCTGGCAAGCTGGTGGTTACAAAGATTTTTTTCTCACCCGAAACGAATACTACTCAACGGTTGAAAATAATGCAACCATGTTAAGAGGCGTTCTTAATTGTCGTTACGTAAGCAAACGGTTATATTGCTAGTCGGTTAATTTACTAGCAATACAAAGATGAAGCAATTGAAGAGCGCAACTGACAAACGACGGCATTTGATTGAAGCTGCAGCCGAATTGATACACCCCACAGCTTTCAAAAAACCACTTTTGCATTGTTCGGAGTTATTTTTGAAAGGTTAAATTAAAAATGAACAAGAACCTGAAAATTGATATCCTCTCTGATGTATCCTGCCCCTGGTGCATCATCGGCTATCAATCGCTATCTGCTGCGCTTGATAAGCTGGCACCTCAGGTAACTGCTCACATTTCCTGGAAACCGTTTGAGCTCAATCCCAACATACCCGCTGAAGGACAACATCTGGGTGAACATCTGCATGAAAAATATGGTTCGTCAAAAGATGAAATTAATCAAACCAGAAACATGATTACAGATCGAGGGGCTGCGCTCGGTTTCCGGTTTAATTTTAAAGATGACGGACGCATTTACAATACTTTTAACGCGCACCGTTTGCTGTATTGGGCACGGAAATTCGATAAACAGACAGAGTTGAAACTCGCCTTGTTTGGCCTGTATTTTAGCGAAGGCGGCAATCCGGGAAATCCAGATGATCTTCTTAAGACCGTGGAAACAATTGGACTGTCAAAGGATGAGGCCAGGGAAGTACTGGAATCCGATCAGTTTGTGACAGAAGTGCGTGCAGAAGAAGCCAAATACCAGTCCATGGGCATAACTTCGGTTCCCACTTTTATCATCAATGACAAATATATGATCAGCGGTGGACAGCCTGTAGAGACTTTTGTGGATATGCTGAATAAAATTGTTGCTGAAGAAACGCTGTCGAACGGATAATGCTTACAGCATTGCCTGGATTATTTAAAATTTCCATTTTGGAACCAATTCAGATAAAGTTTGCCTACTAAGCAAGTTTTCCCTTCCAGAAGCTGATATTAATGAAAATGTCGCAACGCAAAACAATGTGGTTGACCCGGCTGATGCTGGTGGCAGTGCTTTTTGCGCAGGGTATCCTTGCGGCACATGCTTGCGTTGCGCCCACCGCCAGTGCGGCGCAGGCGCTGTCTATGGAATCAGTTAGTGAGGCCATGCCTTGCCATGAAACAAAAAAAATCAATGCAAATGAGTGTCTGATGCACTGTACGCAGGCTGATCAGGTTAATCTGGATCAGCAGCATATTGTTTCTGTAGCAGTAAATGAGGCTGTTTCGTTTGTTGCAATACCACTAGTGCAGCACAAAATCACAACACTTGAATACTCCCCTCTGGCGCTGAATACAGGCCCTCCCCTTTCCATCCGTTTCTGCTCTTTCCTTATTTAAAAGTTCCCGCGTAAGCCCCATTCTGTACTGAGCAGAATGTACGGTCTTGCGTTGATTCCTCGCCTTGTAGTTGCCGTACCGCGGCAGAATTGGAGAATCATGATGGGAACGAAATTTAAAATTATTCTATGTCTGTTATACCTGGCCACCACTCCGGCGTGGGCTGCCGAAGCTGTAAAACAGCCGGGTGCCGAAGTCGAGGAACTGCTGGCTTTGGCGCAAGCGCAAAACCCGGAATTGGCAACTTTGCGCCATGAGGAAGATGCGGCTACAGGGCGTATGGCCTCTGCGAGCGCGCTGCCCGATCCTGTGTTCCGCATACAGTTGCAGGATTTCACCAACAAGGAATCGGGTGCGGCCACCAGTCTG
>JAYVLG010000135.1:0-61640 GCA_043759595.1 Sulfurirhabdus sp.
GGGGTAGTCCTGAGCCACGTAAAAGCCGTTGAGTCGAATCATCTGATCGCAGATCACTCCTGTGATTCGGTCGGTCTTGGTCGAGTACACGCGCCGGGCGTTCATGCCGCGTTTGGCACGGGTCACAAAGAACGCTCCTGCCTGATGCAACTTGAAGAGCCTGCCAAAGTCCAGATAACCCCGGTCCATTACATAAAAAGCACCCGCTTCGACGGGCAAGATGTCGAGAACCTTGACGTCGCCCATCTTGCCGTCGCTGATGTGAATGAATGAGGGGATCGCCCCACGCAAATCCAGCAGCGTGTGCATCTTCACCGCAGCCTTGGTGCTGCGAAACGGCGCCCAATCGAACAGGCTCAAACACAGGTCGATGGTGGTCGAGTCCAGAGCGTAGATCGTCGCATCGAGTTCCAGCCCCGTCGGTTCTTTGACGTAGAGGTCGCGCGCTCGCACGATCAAGCGCATGGCCAGCGCGTGATAAATGTGCCAGTCCCGCTGGTTCAATGCGTCCGAGAGCGTAGATCGAGCAGGTATGCCGCTCAAGCCCATATGAAACAGTTTGCTTTGATTCGCTGCCAGACAGGATTCGATGTCGCGCAAAGACTCGCGCCACGTCAATTGCGAAAAAGCCATCACGCGAAACAGGTCGGAACAATCCAAGGTGCGCACCCCCGCATCGCCGCTGTGACGGTCGATGATGCGCCCGAAGGTCTTCCACGGCACATACTCCATGACTTGTGCAAACAGCGTCTTGCCAACGTTCATGCTTCACTCCAGGTTCACCAAACCCGAAAGTATCGCAAATGCGCAATCTAAAATTCAAATCGTGGACACCCATTGAACGTTCAAAACCACCATTGATATTGCTTTTCCAGCCTACATGGCTTAATTTAACCGGACACTAGTGACCTCTAACCAATAATACAAATTCCCATCCATGATTTTGGATGGGTGTGATTTTCTCAAGGCTTTGTATGAGTCCACAAAATTTTTCAGAAGTTAAAATCAATGTGTTGAGCGGTCTGACCGTAGCGCTTGCATTGGTTCCTGAAGCTATCGCGTTTGCATTTGTGGCCCATGTACATCCATTGGTTGGTTTGTATGCTGCTTTTATGGTGAGCCTTATTACTTCGCTGATTGGTGGCCGTCCGGGAATGATATCCGGCGCAACCGGTGCCTTGGCAGTGGTGATGGTGGCGCTGGTGGTACAGCATGGCGTGGAATATTTATTTGCTACATTGGTATTGATGGGTGTACTGCAGATTGCCTTTGGATTGCTGAAATTTGGTAAATTCATTCGCATGGTACCGCACCCGGTAATATTGGGGTTTGTAAATGGATTGGAGATTGTTATTTTTCTCGCTCAGATGGGGCACTTCAAAGTTGCTAACCCGGATGGCACGTTGAACTGGATGCAAGGCACACCGCTTTTCATCACGCTGGGATTGATTGCACTGACAATGGCAATCATCTATCTATTGCCTAAACTGACCAAGACCATTCCTTCAACGCTGGCAGCGATTGTGGCGGTTTCAGCGCTGGTGATTTTTTTCGGAGTAGATACCAGAACTGTGGGGGATCTTGCCTCCATCAAAGGTGGATTGCCGGAGTTTCATCTGCCGAATGTACCGTTTAATTGGCACACCTTGAATATTATTTTTCCCTACAGTCTTATTCTGGCCGGTATCGGTTTGATCGAATCATTGTTAACGCTTAATCTTATCGATGAGATGACCCAGACCCGAGGCAAACCGAATCGTGCCTGTTTAGGGCAGGGTGTTGCTAATGTGGTGACCGGATTTTTTGGTGGTATGGGCGGCTGCGCAATGATCGGGCAGAGCATGATCAACGTAACCAATGGCGCCGTTAAAAATATTTCCGGCATTGCTGCTGCGTTATTTTTGTTGAGCTTTATCTTGTTTGCATCAACATGGATCGAGATGATTCCGCTGGCTGCACTGATTGGGCTGATGTTCGTGGTATCGGAAAAAACATTTGAGTGGGGTAGTTACGTCTGTTCGCTAAAGTGCCGACAGCGGATGTTCTGGTAGTGGTGACTGTTGCGGTAGTGACAGTGCTGACGGATCTTGCTGTTGCCGTCATTGCCGGGGTAATCATCTCTGCTTTAGTGTTTGCGTGGCAACATGCCAAAACCATCGCAGTGCATGTCAGCACCGAAGAACAAGGCTGGAAGGTATATGACTTGCACGGCTCATTGTTCTTTGCCTCTACCCAGAATTTTCTTGGGCTGTTTTCACCCAAGGACGACCCGGTTGAAGTGGTGATTGATTTCAAAAATGCACGTGTATAAGATCATTCTGCGCTTGAAGCTATTGATCTGCTGGCAGAGCGCTACACACAACTAGGTAAAAAACTGCATTTGCGTCATCTGAGCCCGGATTGCCTTGAGTTGCTGGACAAAGCAAAAAATATGATCGAAGTAAACTTGCTGGAAGACCCGTTGTATCATCCGGCGGATAATCGTCTGGGATGATTGGGTGTACTTAGAATTGTCTGCGTGATTTTAGACCCCGCTGGCAGGATGCTAATTGCTTCATGCTGCGGAGTTGGTGTTGCAGGGCTGATCAAGTATGACGCTGCTTTCCTAAACTGTTTAGATCAGCCGTTAGCAAAGTTGAATTCATCCTACCAGGGACGCGGGTTCCCGCATTTATACCCGGGACCATTAATAAACCTTGCTGCTGCTCTGGCATCCGCATCTGATCTGGCTGCCTGACGTACGCTATTAGGTACCCACGATTTCGGGTAATCCGCGACATCGCAAAGAAACTCTACCTGTACCTGATTGGGTGAATGGAATCGGTTAGCCGTGCCATCCGTCTGATACAAAGCACCAAACGCAAAAGCACCTACGCCATGAAAATAGAAGTAATCGCAGGCATCTTTCGCTGTACATGCACCCGGTGTACCGCAGCGGTGTCCTCCGCAAGAGCCATTGTTCCAGTTGTACTTGTGAAGCCAGCCGTGCCACCCTTCATGCATAAAATCACCTGCGCGGCTCCCTGGGTTGCCATTGGCAGATGTGGCGTTATACAGCGGGCAATATGTCGTCAGTTCATCTGCGCCAAAAGTGTGAGGCGTAAATCCTCCGAACAGGCTGGTTCCGTCACCTGCATCGTGGTACAAAGCTGAATGAAAATTGCTGCCAGCGGCTTCACCCAGCTTGCGATAGTCTGTTGTACCATGCCAGGAGCAGCAATTGGCGTCCTGTAAACCATATGTCACAAGATAAGCGGCATTCCAGTGCTTTGGGAATTCCATATTGGCGTTGCAAGCGTCGTTCCAGCCACGGTTGTTCCAGTCGGACTGGCGTTGGTCATATGCCTTGTAGGACCAGAGAAAGAAAGCTTGCCAGCAGCCATGAGTGTTCCATAAATCATTATCAGCCGTACTGGCTGAAGACTGATTGCAGACCGCCTGTGCTAAAGGGATTTGGAATGCGAATGCCAGCACGAAGCCAGCCAGTAATGTACGAAAAATTTTCATGATGTCCTCCCTTAAAATTTAGGTGGCCGGCCAACGGTTTCTTTGGGTTTTGGTTCTGTTTTTTCAGCGCCAGGGGGCATGACTTCCGGATGTGTTTTCAGGTAGGCGGCGAGCTTTCGGTTGAAGGATTCCTTTGGTTCATCGGCCTGTTTTACCAATCTGTCCAGAAAGATGACTTCATCCTTGCGAATAACCGATTTCAATATTTCCCGGGATTTGGCATCATAGTTATGGTTCCAGAGGTAAGCAGCTATAGCTTCTGCCCTGACGATACGGGATGGGTGTTTTGCAGCTACCTCCACAACGAATTGATCAGCCTTTTCGTTACGTAGATATGCTAATCCATCAATGGCTTTCGCCTGAAGCATCGCCAGGTTGGTTTGCTCAATGATTTCACCTTCTACTATCGTGCCTTTTTCCGGAAGTGGTTGTCGGGCAAATTTGACCATGCATTCCATGCCAGCCTGGCTTCGCGCTTCACCAATCAGACTGAGCGACACTAATGCACGGCTATGGTCTACATCCTGCTTGGCAAATGCTTCATCGCAAAACGCCATGATGATTTCTGTATTTTCTCTGGCACCCGCTACCATTTTTCGCACAATTTCATCTTGTGATTTGGAACTGGAACCAGCCCAGTCAATAAATGCCAGGGCATTTTTTTTTGCTTCCTCTCCAGTGCCAACCAGTGCTGGGGCCTGACGTTTTGCGAGTTCCTGAACGGTTATGCTTGGCTGCTGACTGGGTCTGGATTGAGTGTTTGGCGGTTGAGCCGAAGTTTCAGTAGCATTGGCTGTTATTCGATGCTGTGACAACATCACCGGAAGGAGTGCCAACATTAATTTCGTCATGTTTCTCATCATGTCTCCTTGTGTCGTGAATCAAAAATGCAGATTTAGCTACATTTTTATGAATAGAAGGACGGCGTCAAACTTGGCAGATTTTCCAAGAAAACATCGCTACTTAGTTATCATCCGGAAACATCTGTTTTTCCCCTCCCCCTTGATGGGGGAGGGCTAGGGAGAGAGTGGTAATGCCTTGAAATTTAACCCATCTCCCCAACCCTCTCCCACAAGGGGAGAGGGAGTTACAGCGTTTCCGGATGAGAACTACTTATCTAGTGCAACGGATAAAAATAACAATAGCAAAATATTGAAAGTTTTCAATTGGGCAAAATTGTCCCGGAAGCCAAGAATAACGGGGTAAACATCACCCATTTACCAATGACAGTTCAACGCAAATACAAGTCAATTTTTCATTACCCTGTGCATTGTTGAGGTCTGCGTTAAGTTGTTTAATCTTCCCGCTTAGTTTGAAAACGTTTTTATTGTGTAAAACAATGGAAATTGAATTGAGAATAAATTAAATAAAAATTTGAATTAATTTGGATAATAGCGCGATGAACACTCAAATTTAAAATTGATTTAGCATGGACGAGTTATTTACCAGATATTTCCGGTGCCAGGAGAATAGCTGCTGCTAATGACGCTGTTGCTGATGAGTGTGTCACACTGCACAACGCCACTGAATTTCGACATACCAGCGTTTACGTTGAATGCACTTGAATTAATCTCGACCTGGCTGGCGTTGATAGTGACTTTTGTGCTTGAGTTAAGTGTAATGCCGTTTGTCGTAAGTACTAAGGTGTTACCGTTATTATCTACAATTTCGATTGTTCCAGGGCCATCTTTGAGTGTGATTTTTTGGCCATGAGGCGTCTCGATAGTGAGACTCTCCTGGTCACTTAGATCGTCCAGGGTGAGTTTCAATCCATTTCTGGAACGTATCACTCTTCTGTTGTTGTTTTTATCCATTTTTTCCGGAGGAGGGGTGGTATTGCTCCATAAACTACCAATTACACAAGGGCGTGACATATCTCCGGCTTCGAATGCAACCAGGACTTCGTCATTCACATCAGGGATAAACCATGTTCCCCGATTCATGCCAGCCATCATCGTGGCTATGCGAGCCCATGTTTCATAGCTGTGTTGGCCTGCAGACGCGCCAATATGTGGAATGCTTACTTTTATACGGCCTAGCTCGTTGGGGTCAACGTTTTCAATGACTACTGCCGGAAAAATACCGTTTAGTTTTCTCATTCATCCTCCACTTTAAGCGCTTTGGGATTACAAAAAAAATATCTGCAACTTATCCTCTGTTCAAGGTTTCCAGTTTTCGATAAAAGCCTTGCGAATATGTCGCACTGCGGCATCTTTTCTTAGTTTGTACTGGGCAGAAAACTTCCTGGCATCATAGAGCGTATTGCTGCCTTTATCTTCATCAACTGCAATTTCGTTGTGATGGGGTAACGACCCACGTAAGGCAAAATTTTTGTCTTTTGTTAAAGATGCAGGAATATAGGTTATGGCTTCAGCAATTCCGTGTGAGTCCAATTTTTGTGCGTAGCGACCAGATATGAGTTTGCCTTTCCACAAGGCAGATGCGGCTTGTGCGTTTCCTTTCCATAGCGCGGTATTGGTAGAAAATTTGCCCGAGGCAATATTAAATCTGGAGCCGGCACCATAATCTGGTGGTTGTGGGAGTGTTGACGTGGGGTTGTCTGAATTATACAAAGCCAGTTTGCCATTTTGTATAGCACCGAATTCCCCATAACTGCTGTGTGCATAAAAATCTCCAATCCCATGGGCTGCCTTGTGAAATAAATCCAGATTTTGAATGCTTCCTTTTTGAAATTGACTCAGTCGGTCAGACACTTTTTTCCAGCCTTCTTCAATATAGCCATTATCAAAGTGATCTTTTGGGTCATAACTCCCCGGAAAATCGACGTCATCTACAGTCAGGCTTCTTTTCCAGAGAAAGCTCGTAAAGTGGCGGTTTAAGGCTTTTAACACCCAATCTGGACAAACATCTGGCGTGAGAGCTTCATTGAGTATGGTTTTGTGGACCCATCCTGCAAATTTTGGATTGAGTTTCGACCAGTTTCGCTTTAACTTTATTGCGCTTTTTCCTTCATACAAAGTGTCATCCTGCATTGTCCATAAATGCACATCATTAAAGATGAAGTAGGGAATATATTCCGCAGTGTCGGGCATACTGGTATTTTTTTCGGGTTTTTCTCTAAAAGTGGGATGCGCAGCGGGCTCGATTACCTGCCATTTTCCCACTTCATCTTTATACATTACCCAGACATGATGAAAATCTTTATGTTTTTTTCCAAACCATGCGCGGAAAGTGCCAAGTGCAACCCGCACGTTAAATGAACTGATGCCGCTGGCAAGTAATAGTGAAGCGATAAGAAGAGCGCGGTCTTCGCAATCGCCGGAGCGCAGTTTTAGTGTTTCATCTGGAAATTGCCATGGGTCAAGCTCTTCGGTAACCCGGTATTTAATTTTTTCAGAAACAAACTGTGTTATAACATGGGATCGCATATCGAATGACCCGGAATCGCGAGAGCAAAATAATTCCCAGCTGGCACCTTCCATTTTTGATATGAATTTTTTCACATCTTTTTCTAGCGTGCGACGCATGGTAGCATTTTTCTCGCTTACCAGAAATTCCCGTACATCAATGTCATATCCACCCGTTAGTTTCCCGACAACAGGTCGTGAGGAAGGCACAATGGATTCGTGAATGATCCGCTCACCATCCCAATTCCATCGACGCAACCCATGAACTCGGGAATTTTCAATACACATGTTTGATCCTTTTATGAAATACGTTTTTGCAGGGTAGGGTTAAGAAATAGCTAAAAATATTCATTATTGACTGTTTTATTTATATAACATAAATTTAGATTAGCAATCAATTTTCCTGTTTTCAACGAAAAACAGAATTTTTGGTGAAGTGCAACATTTACAAATCAATTAATTATTACCAAGATTTAATTTTTTCAGGTGCACGGTATTTGCTGATGGCCGTTATTCAAGTTATATCACATATGTTTAATACTGGAGTTTAGTATGAACAAGTTTTTGATCCCCGCATTGATGCTAACAGCTATTTTTAGTGCTAATGCTTTTGCTCACGATGAAGATGATGAAGACGAGCATTGGGAGCACCATCACCGAAGGGCAGAGCACATGGTAGTTCAACGTGTGTATGCAGAACCCCGAGTAATCTATCAGGCGCCGCCAGTAGTTTATCGTGAGCGCATCGTGTACCGGGATCGCCCTGTTTATTACGAAGCTGAGCCCAGATACTATGAAGCTGAACCACGTTATTATGAACGCCCTGCATATTATTCAGGCAGAACATCGAATCGACTGGTTGGGCAGACGCTTGGCGCGATTGCTGGTGGCGTGATTGGTAATCAGGTTGGCCGGGGAAACGGCAGAATTGCTGCTACAGCGATCGGTGCAGTCGTTGGTAGCGTCATTGGCGGGAATGTAGTCTACTCAGATTATTGAAAATAGAAAATTTGATTGTTACATAGCCCCTTTATTCAGTGGCGGGCTGGTTACGTTGGATTCTGGATTATTAGATTGTGGTTTTGCCATGGCCGCCTTTGCCATAGTGGTGACCCCTGATATGAACTTTGCATGATCAAACTCTGATTCAGAGCTGTTTTTATCAGCAGTTTTGATGCAGGAAAAAAGTTCGCTTCCTATATGTTCACCTATCTTGCGATAACTTTCAAACTGATCTTCATCAAAGTTCTGATCCGCAGTGGTATCGTGGGGAAAACCAGGGTGGTTTTTGGCGTAATTGAGAATGTCAGGGTCTTCTTCACCGGTCAGTGATGCTTTTATATAAAGCAATACGCCTTGTTCTTCTCTGGTGTATTGGATAATTCCTGCAGCACAGTGTGCTTTGCAGTGCCTGCTTTTAGCTCGGAGTTCATCGACGTTGATGTTTATGACAGTACCCATATCGATATAACATTTGCGAATGGCGTTAGCCAGGTCATCAAATGTGTATTTTGGATCACATCCGGCGTCTACTGCTATGATCAGTTTGCAGCGTCTGCGAACCAACTCATAAATACCCAGATTTTCGAAATGACCGCCATCTGAAAGATACAGGTATTTTGTGTGGGCATCAGTTGACGCAGATAACTCCTTGAGCAAATACCATCCACCGAAAGGAGGACTGGCGTTTTTCCAGGCTTTTTTGTCAGTTGGATTGCCAATCCATTGCCCCAGTCTGACGTTGAAAATGGTCATCAAAGCTGCCAGCGCGGGCTCTGTATGGTATCCGGATAACGGGCTTGCTGCAGCGCCGGATATGCTCATAGCCGTGCCCAGATGGATACCCCATCGGCTTCTATATCGTTCTGTTGGACAAAATCCACCAAGGGTTGCCTGGTCTTCTGTTCCACCTGTTTTAGAACGCGTACTGCGGTATTCAAACCCGGTATAGAGTGGGGTGAAAGTGAATGAAGCGGCGCGCCTGGCTTGCCATGCCAGTTCTTCACCACCTGATATATTGATCGCTGTATTGATGATATGAAAAGGCAGTTGGTTGCGCAGGCAACACATCCTTACGTCGTCATCGGGAGAGAATCCTGTAAAGGGATGGGTTTTTCGATCCGGGAAACGAGCGGCTCCCAGATATGCGCGTACCAGTCGGTTACGGTAGAAATGGTGAATGGAAAATAAATTAATATCAATGCGCCATCCAGCAAGTGCAAATACGCCTATACAGCAGGCAAGGGCTGTGAAGAGTACTTCTGGCTGAAACTGATGCATGTTCAGAAAAACTTTATGAGAAATGGTAGCAAATGCTTGACTGGTAATGCTTTCAGGAAAGCAGTAATCGCAGAAATTTCTGGAAAGTATGCTATAGGTGATGGTTGAAATGCCAGCAGCAAATCCTGTAATGAAAACATAAGGTGTTGCGCGGGCAAGAACTCTGGCCCAGTGTTTGCTCTTTTTGCCACTGGCGTGGCGGCTTCTGGCTAGCCATACCCCCGCTCCCGAAACCAATGCCCATACTCCCCCTGCCCCCATTGTCCAGTTTTTGGCCCATATTGCAGCTATAGGTGCCAAACCTGCTAAGGTAAAAGCAATGCTCCATACGATAATTGTGCCCAACATTAAGCCACCGATCCGGCTCCACCATTCCTGGGCTTCGTGTGAGAGCGCACGCGCAAGGAGTCCGACGTGCAATGCGACAGTCATAGCAAACGTGAGTGCTATCAGCGGCATACATATGGTCACCGCCCACCAGGCTCTTTCCAGATAACTGCCGCTTAAATTATGCAGTATCTTTACTGCTTCGCTGACATTGTGTAGCAACCAACCAGCTACGGCTCCGGTAATCAGGGTAAGCAGGCTGGTTATGACCAAATATGAAAAAGTGGAATGAGAATCTGCATTTTTTTTAAAAAACCGCCAGAATAGATAACCGACACCCCAGGCAAAACCAAAAGCAGCAGAACCCAGAAGCGTCCATTCGAAATTGTTCAGGTTGTCCAGGTCTCCGCCCATCATGGCGAACGAACTAAGCAGACAAGCCAGAAGTGTAAATACCAGTATGGCCCAGGCCCACATTGAACACGAAGCGGTTGCGTCATTCTGCGGACTGGATGCTGCTGCGAGTGAACGTGCTGACAGCGTCACGGCAATGATGGTCAGGATAATTGCTGTGCCAAGCAATTTTAAGCCTTCCTGCTGAATGCCCCAGACGGCTCCTTTTGTCAGCAAATAGGTGAACAGGATAAAAGCAGCAGCCAGCGAGATGATAGGAATGAGATTCAGACCAAAGTTGCGTAGATAGGTCGCGATGGCAGCCAGTGTGTCACCTGAGAAAATCCCGAGTTTAGGCGTAAGGTAATTGCTGTACCGTCGCAAGAATCGGATTGGAGGGGCTTCTTCAACAGATCCATTTTTGGGTTTAAGTATTTCCTGTGCGCCAGCCAGGCCTTCAGGTGAATGATAGATGAGGGCCGAAAGCCAGGAGCCAATGTACCCTCCGCCAGATACAGTAGAAAGATAATCCAGGTGTTTGAGCATATCCAGCTTAGCGAGGGATTGAATGATGCCAAGGTTGAATGTTGCACTTCTGATGCCGCCACCGGATAATGATAAGCCAATAAATTCATTTTTTTGTGGCTGAATATTTTTGCCATCAGATTCATTACGCAGGGAGTTTATATGCGTTATCTCTGCTTCAAAGGCCGTTTTAAAATTAATGGCTTTATCAGGAATTACGGTTTTATTGATATTCATGGGATTTAAATGTATTGCCGTAGGGTTGAAAGAACTCACAAGGTTTTAAGATATTCAATCAAGGCTTTCTTTTCATTTTCCGGCAACGAGGTGCCAAAATCATGTCCCTGATTACTATTACCTCTTTGGCTTGCATCTTGTTTGGAGCCCATGCGTTGCGCATCTTCGCCTTGTGTAACAAATCCCACATTGCTCTGGTCGTACAAATCATATCCACGGTAAAAAATTGCTGTGCGCTCGCTGGGCGGTGTCAGTAAATCCCGCAGGTTTGGAATTGAGCCGTTATGCAGATATGGTGCCCGCAGCCAGATACCATCGAGAAACGGCACGTTGTATCCGATAAGGGTTTCTTCAACCAGGCCTTTGCGCTTCAACCCCATTTTTTTCACTACTTTGTTGGCTTCGATAGCGGCTTCTTTGTTCCAGGATTCCAGCCGCCCTTTGTCAGTGCCAATTTCAGCAAGGGGAAGGGGTATGCCGGTTTTTGCGCTGGCATGGCACGTAGCGCATTGCTGGTCGAATAGGGTTTTACCTTGAGCAGACAGTTCCAGATTAATCGGGAAAGGGTATTTTGGCGGCGGTAACTTGCCCAGATAGTCGTGCAGCCAGTCCACCTGCTTCAGGAATGCATTATTATTTTTGGGGGCTGCACCAAGCAGGCCAAGTGCTGAATCCATGATGACAGAGTAAGCATCGTGGCTATCTCCAGCCAGGTTCATTCGCATACCTTTCTCTGGCAGATATTTTTGCAGGTTCCAGATAGAAGGCATATCTGTCGGGCCATAGGTATCATCCATTTTTGCTTTAATCATGAAGTATTTGGTGAGATTCATGGCATCGTCCCGGCCACGGCCCCAGTCGGGGAAATCTTTACGATAAATCCAGGCGAACTGCTGTTCTCTTTCCAGCAGGCGTTTTTTGGTGATGGGGATAATGAGAAAACGGTAGGCGAGTTTGTCTATCCAATCCAGTTTGGTAACCAGATTAATTTCGTTCATGATGTTATCGGGGGTAAATCGAGGGTCTCTCGCACAATCAACCAGATAACGAAAAAATGCTTCAACGTCGGTTGTGTGGGCTGGCCCAGCTGTTACCAATACAGGATATTCATCTTTGGTCGACCGATACGAAGTGGTATGGCATACGGCGCAATTGTTACCTACCCGAGGAAAGCCGATGACCTTTTTGGTGAAGCCGACCGGTAATTCCTGACCTTGTTCCCAAGGGACACCCAGAGAAGCATATCCACCGGGGCCAGGCAGTTTTTCAGGAAACATGCGAGGCAGTACATAGAAAATCCAGTAGGGAATTCCCGCATCGTTTTCTGCACCGATGGAACCATATTTGAAGCGCATTTCCGGTGTGGAAGTCACCCAGTCAGGTTGTGGCTCTTCGCGGAAAAATTTGTACCAGCCAACATAGGAACCAATTGCGCCAAGAATCAGCAGAATTATGCCAATGGACCATAACAGGCGGCATTTTTTAGTCGAACAAGCCATGATTTTCTCCTAAAAGCTTTTCAGGTATTCGATGATTGCGAGTTTGTCTGCGGCAGGCAGGGTAGTGCCATACCGCTCCCCTTCATGTCCCTGGTTACTATTGCCAGGCAGACTTGTATCAAAACGGAAAAATTTGCGAGCCCCTTCACTTTCTACAGTGGTGACAAATCCAACATTGTTCTGGTCATAAACATCGTAGCCCCGATAAAACACTTTGGGGCGCATATTGGCTGGTGCCAGCAGGTTGGCAAGCGTTGGTACAGAACCATTATGAAGATAAGGCGCACGTAGCCACAGCCCATCCAGTGGTGCATTGGCATAGCCCCAGGTTTTACGGAAATGGCTGAAGCGCTCGTCACCATAACCGGCGTAGAGCGTGCTTTGGTTTTGAGCAAGCGCCATCGTGTAAGAATCCAGGCGCCAGCGGTCGGTACCGATGAGTTGAATGGGTGTGACCTGACCTACATACTTTCCGGTAAAGTCACTACCACTGGCACCATGGCAATCAGCACAATGGGCCTGATAAATTTCCTTGCCGCGAGCAGCCAGGTTTTTATCCAGAGGGTATGGCCAAGGTGGTGGAGTGGCCGTTTCCAGAAAGTTTTCCACTCGTTTCAGATTGTTCCGGTCCAGTGTCGGTGGGGTCGTGCCTGCACCAAAAGCGGCACTGTGATTGCGCTCTTCTACTTTGTTATTGTTGCCATCCCAATGCAGGTTCATGCCGCGTTTTTTTGCCTGATTCCATATGGCGGGAAAGTCGGCCGTGCCGATTAATTCTTTTGGGTCCGTCTTGTGCCAGGGCCAGTTGAAAACAGCTTTAGCTGAATTAAAAGTGTCCACTCGGCCTGGACCCCAGGCAGGTTGTTTTTCGTTAAATGAAAAACGGTCTTTCAACATCAACAATTGCTCGCGCATGAGCAAGGTAGCCAGTGGATAAACAACATATTTGTCTATCAGGTCCAGTTTGCCGCCAGTTTGCTCAATGGCAGGAATCATGTATTCGCGGGCAAAGCGTTTATCTGCGGCGCATTGAAAGAAAAACTGCTCAAATTTCAGCAGGTCAAAAGTATTGGCGGGCATCCCGGAAATGATACGTAGTGGAGAGCTGGGCGTATCGCGGATGGTAGAAACATGGCAGGCAGCACAATTCAGGAATACACGGTTGAGACCCTGGTATCGGCGTTGTGAAGAGCCAATAGGCAAGTCGTGCCCTTTTTCGTAGACAAGGCCAAGGGAAGAATATCCTTCACCAGGAAGCAGATCGGGGCAAACCTTGGGCAACGCTTTCCAAATGCGGTATGGAAAACCAGATACGCGTTCCCCACCCAGTGAACCGTATTGAAAATGTTTTATCGGATCGGAATATTCTACGGCGGAATCGCCAGTGAAACGCCACGCTAAATATAATATCATTAACAGACTTAGTATGGCTAAGGCAATAAGTCCTGTGCAGATACATTGTCGCCGAGTACATGCTGATTTGGTCATGGTCTGTTTCCAGATGCCGGAGGGCAGGGTGCAAGGGAATCGAAAGGACGGTTTAACAATCCTGTGGTTCGGGAGCCGAGTAATGAACTTGCATGCTGCCTCAATTTAATCAGCGCATTGCTGTTAACCCATTCACTCATTGCAATGCCTTGGGATTGCAGAGCGGAAGGGGGCGGCATGGGTGTACGTCCTCGTGATGCTTCGTCCACATTCCACATGGACAGTCGATAATAGATACGCTCAGCGCACAGGGAAATCTGGGCCTGTACCTGATTGTCATTGCCACTCAGAAAGTTAGGGGGGAATGCTTCGCGGGTGTCATGGCACTGGCCGCATTGGGTGCGGAATGCTGTGACGATGCTTGCGGATTTTGGCGGCTCCTGAGCAAGGTCTGTTTGTGGCGTGGGAAATTTTTTGGGTGGTGCAATAGGGGTTGGAATGCCCAACCCGGAAAATAATGCAGGTATCAGTGCTGAGCGGCGGATTGGTGCATCATTCAGCGCCTCTGATTGCTTGTCAGCAAGGTTATCGAGAACAGTGTTAATTCCGTTGAATTCATCGCGTAACTGTAATGAAGCAGGAGAGGGTATTGGGCTGACGGGAATGGTAATTGCCACAACACGCTGCCCTGATGTATCCCGTGTGTTGCGGGCGTTTCGTATTAGCTCAAAACGTAATGTTTTGGCTGTGATTAAACCGCTGGTTGTTTGAATGGACGCCATGGCAGGCTGGCCGGGTAGTTCCAGTGCATCCAGCGTGCCACTCGTCAGGCGACCATCGCGAATGAAAATACGCCCGCGTAATCCAAATCCGGTTGCATTGTCAGGCTGACAATTTATTGAAAGACGGATTTCAGCATTGCGTGCGGTGCCTTGTTCAACGGTGCACATGGAAGAAATATCGTGAGTGTTTGACTGGCGTCTCGCAAGGGCACGGTCAATGGCGCTAATCTCGTGCGCAGCAAACATATCTGCTATGCCATAAACCAGGTTTTTTGCTGCACTATCACTATCCCAAACCGCGATTGGTTCGCGGTGTCTCAATGGATCGTTTTCAGGTGTAATGCCCGTTGATAATGGATCGCGGTTGGGTATATCGGAATCGGGAATGGCCAAGCCACCGCGCCAGCGGGCCTGGAAGCTGCTGTGCATTGCGGGCAGAACGGTTTCGCGCCATGCAGCAGTGTTCTGATCAAAGCCGATCCTGCCGGATAATCGATACTGTATGGCCAGTTTTATCGCAGCGGCACGGCACCGCATTGCAGTTGCCTTGTTGCTCCCGCATCCGTCACGCCATAATAGCTGGTAAGCACTCAGCAGGTTGGCGCGGTCAGTGGCGTCATCAATTGCATTGGGGATATCGACGCCGATATTGAGCGGGGCGCCATAAAAATCTTTGTGCTCTGCCCTCAGGCGTTGCTGTATAGCGTCGTTGGCATTGGTTTCACTCCAGAGCGGACGCGCAAAGAGGGGTGAAGCATTTTGATGACAAGCCAGGCAAAGGTTGCGCCTGGCATAAACCACCTGGGGGACAGCATCTTGTCGGTAATTATGCACAATCTGATATTCAAAGCGCCCTGCCGATTCATTGTAGCTAATGGCTTCAATCACAGCTGCTTTCTCATGATAGCCGAGATAAATGCGGTCGCGCAGCAAGGGCTCGCCTGGTTTGGTTTCACCATCGACAGCCACAACCAGACGAGGGTATTTGAAAAAGTCTGGCGCACCAGCATTTCGCTGCAAGGAACGCCCCAATGGAATCAGTACCTGACGGACAGAGTCTGAATTTTCAAGTGTCAGTCTGGATCTCAGTTCCGTCACAACGCGTGAGAACGGAAAGGGGATTTGATATTTGCCATCACGAGAATAAAGTTCATCAAACAAAGAATGGCCTGCAGGGGGTAAGTCCGGCCCTGGCTGGGTCGGGTTAACAGCCCAGATTACCTCCTGGGAAGTATTTTCTGTTTTAGGTGAAGCGTTAGTGATGGCAATTGTCAGCATTGCCACAGAAATAAAAATAATGAAAGAAATAACATGTTTCATCCTGGTAATGACAGTAGATAATTCAACGTGATATTGATCATCATGATTTAGATATACGTCTTTAAAGCGTTACAGATTTAATTTGCTCGGGTAATGACGTGTTGCTGTGTTCCCACCCAGCAGTCTTCTGGAGTCTGGCCTATAAGAAAAGCATCGCGCCCGGCTTTATCCAGCGATTTACTGTATAAGGTAAAATTAAGCAAAAATGCCCGGTCGCCATAAGCTCTGCCAAGATAAAACCCTGGACGAATCATGCGAATTTCATCGCGAACTTGCAGACCTCGACGACCAGCCAAAAAATCAGGCCTTTCATGATAGCCGGGCAACTCATCAGAAAAAGCATAATCGATGATGATGGATTCCCGTCTTCCATCCAGCAGGCTTTGGCCGCAGTATAGTTTGGCTGGAAATAACAGCCAGGCATCCCTGCCTTCTACGCTGATTTTTTGCAGTGAAGCCGGGTCATCTATGATGGGCCTCAATACCGCTAAATCATCAATCCGGTTGCGCAGGATGCGTTGGTCCCTGTAAAACACTTTTCCTTTCCACAAAGTCTCTCCTGCAATATCCAGTTTGCGCACGCCTAACTGCGCAGTCAGTCCCTTCAGGCCACCAATGATTTCTGCTGCACGGAACTTGCCCGTAGAGCCTTTAGCAAAAAGAATCTGCCCGTCAAATGGGCCGTCGGGGATCGGCCCTGCTGAAAGTCTTGCGTAGATTTGATCAAGCTGCTCCTGATCAAGGGTTGCCAGGTATTCTGGCGTTATTTTTTCCAGTTCCTTAGCTGAAATAGGCAAGCGATGTTCAACATCGGCTAAATCAGGCTTGGTGTTATACGATGCACTGTAGGGAGCAAACTTGATATCCGGTTTAGGCTTGAAAATGGCGGCAAACTGGTCGCATCCGCTGACAGTTGCGCTAAAAATAGCGATGGTGGCAATAAGCTTGAATTTCATTAGCTTGCTCCGAGTGGTTGCAGAATGAGATGTCATGATTTGGATTCGCGTTGAACATAAAAAGCGCCTAACGCTGTAGTGGCCAAAGCCTGTACCAGCGAAAGCGGTAATTTTGAATTCTGGAGATAAATATCCAGCGTCGCATATGTAAACGGTGACAACAATGGCGTGAAAAACAGCAGCAAGAGATAAGCCAGGGAAAGCCAAAATGCCAGGCGGTACATGAAGGAATCCACAGACTCTCCCTTTGCCGCTTTACGTCTGAGATCATTAAACATCACGCCAACGATAAGGGAGAGGTTCGGGGTGACAGCAGGGAGAAACCAATCCCATAAAACAGTCACATGCCCATTATTGCCAAATGTGGCGAGCGTGAACAACGCAATAAAAGTTAAACCGGCTCCGCTAAACCACAAGATGGCCAGTTTTTGTCTTGCGGCTGTCATGGAGACAAGCATGATCAACCCCCCAGCGCCTGCAAGATTTTGGCGGCTTTCAAGTGTTGCTGGCCATTGTGCTCGGAAGGTTTGTTCAGCCTTGCAGGTTCTCCGTGTCCAGAAATTTCGAATTCATATATCAGCGCAGTCGCTTCCATCTCCTCTCCATAAACTTGCTTTGAAAGGACCTGGGGGAGCTTTGAGCCCCCTTTGCCTACCCAGAGCTTTGCTTCATCAATAGTCGTCATTTCCCCACTGGTAACAATGGGAACAGGGGTGAATACAAAAGCAATCACCCGGAACAATCCTGCATCCTTACCCAGTAATGCGTTCAGGTAAGCTTCCAAATTAAAAGTTTTGATACTGGCTGGATCCACTTTTATTTTCCAGCGTACGTTGGGTGGAGAGGGCGTGGCATCCTCGTTGATTCGTTCAAGCTGGCTGATTAAGGCAAATCCTTCAGGAACAGCATAATAGCCAGGGCTGGAGTAGCCGTTAACAGCCAGTGCTTTTTCTAGTCTGGCGGCTACACTTGCCCAGGTTTGTACCTGGTTATTCTTTGGCACAAGGAGTTCGCGCGGGATTTTTTGATGGGTGGAAGCATCCGGTGGTGGCCAGAAAAGTGGTAGTGAGGCTACCCCTCCACCCCCGCCATTTTTGGCCGTTGGAGGACTGGGCTTGGGTATTTCTGGTTGTGGTGGTGGAGGTGCTGGAGCGGCTTGAGGTGGGGGTGCTGCTGCTGAAGTCGTTTCAGTTCCGCGTAACTCTGCGGTCCAATTGGCGGCAGGTTTGACATCCGCAACCACCGCTTTGGTGCACTTCTTGCCTTGTACTGCATAGCTGACTGTAGAGGTGCGAATAGGGCACGTGCCAAAAGCAGTGCCAAATTCCACGAGGCCTTCTATGACTTTTAAAGTACTGTTGCCGTCTTTTAAGGCTTCAATAATGAATTCAGTGCCTTTCACTACCGCAATAGCCACAGGCGTTTCTACTTCCAATTGCTTTTGATCTCCACTGGTTTTTACCCATAACATGCCTTGTTTCATGCGCAGGATGCGTGTTGTCCCGTTTTCCTTTTCCCAGCGTGAAATAATTTTGAAACTGGTGTTCCGGTTAATCCCTACCTGAATACCGTTGGTCAGTTCGATGAATGCGCCGCTATTGTCATCAGTGCTAAGTACGTCGCCTTCAAACAGCGGTAACTTGCCTTTTCCCCGCAAACGTTCCTCTATCCCATCCCCTCGCACTACCACCAGTGTGCCAATCGCCTTTTTGGCAATGCCAACAGCAGCACTTTCGGCGCTGGCTGTAACAGGCATGAAAAAGGTGAACGCAGATACGCACAATGCCCATAGAAACAGAACAAAATGCTGTCTGTTCCATCTGCTCATATTCGCCATGCTAATCCAGCCCAAATCCGTCATAAATTTTTCCATGCGTTTGCTAGTCAGCCTAATTGTGCGACATCACCACCCGGATAGGTTTGTGGCCTACGGGAGTAGTGGCGATGAGTGCATTGGTACCGGTATCGATTACACGCAAGTCATTAGTGCCTTCATTTCCGACATAAATGCGGGTGCCCTCCGTATTCGCCAGGATGCCGTTTGGCTTAACACCAACGGGTATGCGTTCCAGAATATGCATTTTGGTGTTATTGATACCCACAACGGTAACTTGATTCGCCCCACTCACGGTGACGTAGGCATTAGGGCCAACCATGCCTTTGTAAGCGAAAGCAATTTGCTGAGGATTCGGCCCAACCTCAAGAGTGGCTACTTTGGTCTGGGTAGCAGGGTCGATCACATAAATATCATTTCCCCCTGAGTTTGCTCCCCAGATACGACCATCCGGGCCAAGTGTCAGAAAGTGCGGGTTAGCTCCAACAGGGATGGTTTTGATAACCTTATACGTCGCAGTGTCCACTACGGCAACATGCTTATCCCCTTGATTGCTTACATAGGCAAATCTGCCATCTCGTGAAAAAGTCAGGCCAGTAGGGCCTTTACCGACATTGATCGTACCTACAATACGTAAATCGTCCGTGTCCACAATTGAAATGGTGTCATCTCCGATATTGGCCACCCAGGCAAAACGGTTGTCATTGGTGAGTGCGACTACATGGCAACGGCTGCCAGTGTAAATAGAAGCAATTGTTTCCAGTTTTCTGGTATCAATAACAGAGAGACGGCCTGAAGCAAGATTGGTTGCGTATAAGCGTGTTCCGTCTCGTGAAAGCGCGAGGTCGTGTGTTGAGAAGTTTTTGGCATCGATGGTGGCAATCGGTTGGAACGTCAGAGCATCAATGACAGAAACAGTATTGGAACTCTCATTGGCAACATAAACTCGTGGAGAGAGTGGGGCAGGTGTGCCTGCGAGTTTTTTCTCAATTTCAGCAAGTTCGGCGCAGCTCGCCAGTAAGCAGATTGAGAAACCGATTATGATAGGTCTGATAATCATAGCAATTTTTTTATCCTGATTTCCAGTGCCTGAAAAGTATCGGCCAATATTCAATGTATACATATGTACATATATATTTATTGTTTCCATGGTTGCATGTAATTACAACGTAGCAAGGAAAGCGATCAGTGCCTTCTTATCCTTGTCGCTCAAATCCTGCCCAAAACGGTGCCCGTCATTTTCCACGTCCGCAGTGCAGGAGCTATACACTTCCAGCAAGAGCGGCAGTCGTTCTTTCGCTGCTTTTATTGTGGCCAGTAACTGCGAAGGATCATTGGTGATCGCAGTGGCAATTGTCTTCATTTCCTGTGCCACTTTGTGGCCGTTACTGGCACCCAGCTGTTTGGTTAATCTGGCTTCCAGTTCCTGGGGTTTGGTTTTGGCCTGAACCAGATCCACAATAAACGGTTTATGCTGGAAATTACCTAATAACCCTGAGTTAGTTCCAGCAGGGATGCGTAAGGTAAATCCAAACAGTTTTTTCTCATCTTTCCCATCCCACACTTTAGGGCCGAGATCCAGCACAATATCCTGATCAAGCTTGGTGATTTTAGGGATGCGTCGTTCAGGGTAAAGTAGTTGCACCATTGACTCCTGATACAATTTGAAGCGCCCTTCCACACTCGGGTCGTAAGGCACACATCCGGGTTGCTTATCGGAGGCAAGTAACTGTTTAGTCTGTCCGTCTACATATGGAGGACGATAAAAGTCATACGGTTGCCCTGCGCCCCAGCCGCAAACTTCAGGACCCATTGCATTGTTATGCATGAAAGGCGCGGTTGCCCACAGATTCACCAACGAAACATTGCGGTAATAGCCCCGGCCATCTCCGCTCTTTTCCGGAATCCCTTTATCGGGTGATAAGGCGTGATGGGTCTGTGAAGCAAACTCCTCCCATATGTGCCCGTTCATATGATTTGAATGCAAAGCACGGCAACGAAATGTACCAACTTCCGAAGCTGGTGTGAGATTGTCATTGCCTAGCCAGTCGGCGCGCAGACCGGTTTCCTTGGATAAGGCATGGAAATCTTCCTTGCCTGGCTGGCTGGAATGGCAACGCGCACAATTCGCAGCAAAAACGCTTCTGCCGTGGCTCACTGCATCTTTTTCATACTCGCGTTCCAGATCACCTACCAGATCATCATGGGTATATTTTGCATCAGGATTTTGCTGCTTCAGTGCGTTTTCTCGGGCTGTGGAAAGATCGGTTGCAGTTGCTTCTTTGGAAAGCAGAAATCCCAGAATGTCGGGTAGCCTGTCTTCAATTGCACGGAAGTTAGGGCAATCACGTCGGCATTGGCCGATGTTGAATGGCGTCTGTCCAAAATTACGCGTGTTGGGATCAAGCTGCCTTAAATCCGTAAGATGGTTCACCCAGCATTGTTCCGAGCATGAGCCAATATTGAAGTACACTCGCTGAATAGCTCCCAGTGCGCCAATAGAGTCACCGCCATCTTTCAGAATGTGATGAACTGCTTCTTCCTTTTCGCTGCGGAGCCAGCATTTTCCGGGTTTTCCTGGCTCGCACCAGCAAGTTTTCTCATCCGATCCTGCTGCACATGATGTTGCTTTGCGCCATGCCAGCACACGTTCGCCAGGGTGAACAGGCCTTTGCAAAATATTGATCAGCGCGTTCATCGTGCCCGGGTTGTTGATCTGATCAGTGGGAACCGCAGAGGTGTCGCTGGTCCCTGGGCGGGCATGGGCAAATACTTGCCATTCCAGGGAGTCTCGCGGCATACCGGAGACCATGATTTCTGAAATGCGGGAATATTGATTGCCGATAGCGCCGCGTAAATTTTCCCATTTTGGATGGGCTGGGTCAGCGGGAGGATTGGCAGGGTTAAAAGCAATATGGCATGCGCCGCAAGCCATGCCAATGCGGAAGGGTGGTTGTATGGAACCGTCAACTAACTTGCTGACTTTAGAGTCGGATAATGCTTTGTTTTCCGACAATTTTTGGTCGTAACCATCCCAGGTGCCCAGTTTGCCACCATTCAGTTTTTTCCAGGCTTCTGCATTGAATAGCGGATTAGGGAACTTTCGTATGCCCATCATGCCAGTGGAAGTGCCAAACGCAAGGTCGCAAGAAGACTGTCTTTGGCTGGTATGGGGGTCTTTCGGGTCAGTCGGCGCATCCTTGAAATCACAGGCCGGGTCGGTATAGCCGTTTTTCCCGACAAATTTCAGTAACTTGTCATCGCCTGGGCACCAGTCAAGGCCGTAGGTTTCTTCCGTGCTTTTCGCAGGGCAGTTGGGAGAACCAGGCTGGCAGCAGCTCGGGTCATTAATCATTCCCCATGTTTTAAAACGGTTATCCCTTTCATCCGTGCGCAATACCTTGAACCAGTCAATGAGTACACCGATGCGCTGTTGAAATACATAGGTATGAAAGCGGTCGTTACCCGCAGTGGCCTTGTACCAGATTTCACGCCCGGCGCGTTCAGAAGGCGTCAAACCTGTCTCACCCTGATGAAAGCCGGATTCACTATAAGGAGTGTTATCTTCAGGTGCTGCTGGTGTTGGGGCAGCAGTAATAGGTAAAGGTGCTGGCGGAGGAGCGTCCAGTTTGCCGGCAACACTCGCAGCAATTACAAACCCCAAGCCCACAACAGTGGCCAGAACAAGACCTCGTTTCATAGCATGCACTCCAATTAAGATATTTCTACTGGTAGTCCTGTTCTACCAGTAGATTAATCAATCATAGAAAATGTCTGCAAAAAGTAAAGGAATGACTTTCATTCTTGATCATATTTATTTTGAGAAATGTTTTTTTGTAAGGGGAATCAGTTTATTTATAAGGTGAAAGGGTTAATGGTCAGGAAGATAATGATTAGTAAAATGTAATGAGATTACATTTAATGGTTTTGACATATGAGTATGGAGAGTATATTTGAATGCTCAAAGACTTCACATTTCTCTTAACGCGAGTTTCTTTCATAGTGGGGATGGTAATGAGGCATTTTTTTTGGAAATTCTAGCCTAAAGAAGAGAGGGTAAATGAATATTTCAAGGTCTATTTTATTTTGATCCAGAAATGATAAAGACCGCTTGTTTCTTCCTGTTTTATCAGCATATGCTTAGTCATCTGGCAATAAGCCGATATATCATTAACCATAGATATTTTGTTTGATTCAAGTAAAACAACTTCGCCTGATTTGAACTGTTTGATACTTTTGGTTAAAAGTACGATAGGCGCTGCGCAACACATATTTTTTATGTCAATAAAATGATCGTGGTTCATTTATATTTCCTTATTGGTTGGTGAATGATGAATACCTTTCAGGATCAGGTTCAATTCATCTGCTTGAATATGTTTTTCCAGTGCGGCCAGGTTTTCGAGTGTTACTTTCATCCGCTGTCTGCCCTGTTTACTTAATGAAATGAGTGTAATTCTTTTATCAGTCGTGGACGCTTCAAACTGAATAAGTCCAGCTTGGCCAAGGGACTTTAGCTGCATGGTAATGGAGGGTTTTGATAAACATAAAAGGGTGCTTATTTCCGTCCCTTGCAGAGGTGACTCACTGTATTGAAGTGCGCATAACAAGCGAAACTGGGATATTGTTAGTGCGGTGTCAATCAATATGAGCGAGATTTTTTGCTCTACTTTTCGAATATGCTCAAGCAAATGAATAATATTTGGTTTTTTCATATTTAGTTAGTTTAGTTAACTAATTAAATATGTCCAGTAAATTTTTTTAACTGGTATTCGAATACAGATATTTTTCATATTGTACTTTCTGTATAGGTGGTTAAAAGGTTGATATTTACCTTGAAATTTCCAATCTGACAGCTATTCTTAAACTAAATAGTTATCATCCGGAAACATCTGTTTTTCCCCTCCCCCTTGATGGGGGAGGGCTAGGGAGAGGGTGGTAATGCCTTGAAATTTAACCCCTCTCCCAACCCTCTCCCACAAGGGGAGAGGGAGTTGCAGCGTTTCCGGATGAGAACTAAATAAATCTGATTTTATAAGGAGAGGTGAAATGAATGCTAACTCAATGGTTACTGAAGACACGGATGATGTAACCCCAAAAGAAAAATTGATGGATGATTTGCGTGTGGTTGTTGCGGATGCTGAGGAGTTGTTACGTGCCACTGCAACCCAGGCTGGTGAAGGGGTTGCTTCTGCCAGGGAACGCATCAAGGAAAGTCTTAAAAGCGCAAAAATACGGCTGGCGTCGGCAGAAGCGGCGCTTGTAGAGCGCACCAGGCAGGCAGCTAAAGTCACAGATGAATATGTTCATGAAAATCCCTGGAAAGCAGTCGGGATTGGCACTTGTGTGGGTGTCATCATTGGCATGCTGATTGCCAGGCGTTAATTTATGGCAGAGTCCACCCCCGGGTTAATGGAATCACTGAAGCGATTGGTGCTCACCTTATTGTCCATTGGTCAGACGCGACTGGAATTGTTGTCAAACGAGTGGGAAGAAGAGCGTTTTCGCATCTCGAAAATGTTTATTTTTGGAGGGTTCACGCTTTTTTTCTTTGGTTTGTCATTTTTGCTCGCCACGGTTTTTGTCGTGGTGTTGTTCTGGGATACGCATCGATTACTGGTAATCGGCGCTTTTACTGTGTTGTTTTTTATTGCCGGTTTTTGGGCGCTTAATGCATTTCGTACGTTAAGCCGAGAAAAGCCAAAATTGTTTTCAGCCAGCCTGGCTGAATTGTCTAAAGACCGTGAACAATTGACATCTCGATCATGAAACACCGGCTTGCAGAGATAACCAATCGGCGTACGGCAGTGCTTGAAAGAATTGATGCTCAACGTACAGAAATCGCTGAGTTCGCCCAATACTGGAAGAAACCAGTTGAAGTGGCAGAGTTCGGGTTTAAAGCTGTGCGATTTGTACGTTCCCATCCCGGATGGATAGCTGGTGGAGCAGTGGCCCTTATGGCTTGGCGCCGTGGTGGGCTCATTCGTTTTGTAAAGGGATGCTGGCGCTACTATCCTGCAGTTCTATCCTATGGCATGAAATTTCTTCCGCTTATAAATCAAACCTGTTGCAGGACTCGCAAAACAGGAAATGACAGATCAACTTAAACTCATCCCTGAATAATCGGAAAATTCCTCAGCATGGACTATAAAAATTACCCGCGACTGGTAGTAGAGGACATTGTCAGGCTGCGTCGCCGCATTGCCGCTTCCAAATTGCCAGATAAATTACTGGATCACAATTTAATTATTGGTACCTGGAACATCAGGGCTTTTGGCAAATTCCATGAACAATGGGAAGATAACCCGGATAGTCCAAAGCGCAACCTCCGGGCAATGGCATATATTGCGGAAATTGTTCGGCGCTTTGATGTCATTGCCATCCAGGAAGTAAAGTGGGATACCTCGGGAATACACAGGTTGCTTACCGATTTTCTGGGTTCAGACTGGGGCATGATTGTCAGTGATGTATCTGCCGGACCTAAGGGAAACGGTGAACGATTGTCTTACCTCTATGATAAACGACGGGTCCAGCCTTCCGGGCTGACGGGAGAAATCGTCCTGCCGCCTACAGATAAAGGCGATCCGGTACTCCAGTTTGACAGGACACCCTACATCGCAGGCTTTAAATCAGCGGGCGAAAGTTTCACATTACTCACCGCACACATCAAGTATGGGGATGTACCAGCAGACAGGTTGGGTGAGTTGAAATCACTGGCTGAATATATTGCCAAAGAAATTCGTGATCGCTCTCATCTGGCAGGAGAGGAAAATAACACGATTATTTTGGGGGATTTCAATATTGATGAAAGAGGAAATAATCCGCTTTTTCAGGCATTTGTTGCTACCGGTCTGGTTGTGCCAGAGCCATTGCTCAATCTGCAGACAACCTACAACAGCAAGCCCAAGTATTACGATCAGATTGCCTGGTTCATGGGCGAATTAGACTTGCTCACCAGTAATCGCGCCGGTGTCATTAATTTTGGTGGTGCAATCTTTCAGGAGTTATCCTTGGCACAAATGTCTTACCGCATGTCAGACCATTTTCCTTTGTGGGTTGAATTTATCACGAACCGTAGTGTGGAAGCCATGTCACGCACGCTGGGAGTCAATCCGGATTCACCCGACCCCTTTAGTGTTGTGCCCGACTGACAGTTTTCGTATAACCAAAAACTTGATAGCCCTTGATAGCCCGGAAAACGGCTCATTCCATAAGCTGATGATGATAAATAAAAATCAATTAAAGAAAGTCAGTATCATTGCCGATACAAAAAAGATGTAATTAGTTATCATCCGGAAACATCTGTTTTTCCCCTCCCCCTTGATGGGGGAGGGCTAGGGGGAGAGTGGTAATGCCTTGAAATTTAACCCCTCTCCCCAACCCTCTCTCTCAAGGGGAGAGGGAGTTGCAGCGTTTCTGGACGAGAACTAATTAAAAGCACAAAAATAATAAACAGCCAGTTATGGTTGGTCCGGTATAAATACAAGGGGATTCAAATGGCTTTATCAGCAGATTGTTTCGTGATTACTAGCTTGCAGGAAGATGGGAAAAAGCTTCGTCCAGGAGACTGGATTGAGCGAATTGCTTCTTCACTGGCAAGTATTGATGCAAATCGACGTTTGCGCTATTCAGCCAGTGTACAACCCTGCATCATTGAGGGTGAAAAATGTCTGGTTGTTGCTCGTGGTCTCGAAGAAAGTAACCCTCAAGCGTATGAATTCATAATGCAATTTGCCAAAAGCAATAAACTCTGTATGCGGCTGGATCGCCGCATGGACGAGCGCGCATTACCGTGTGAAGCATTGGCTTCCTGAACGGCTTCAATATTTCATTGATGTTTGAGAGCCGTAAATGGCAGTGGTTACTGACGGTTTGTTTTGGACTGTTTTTTGCCACTTCAGCCACTGCATACGAATATCCCTTTAAGGTCGAAACAAGCGGCGCAAATGGACACTGGCAAGTAGTTGCAAAAAACACTGGCCCTGCACCCATTTACGCTGTGATTTCACTTGCCAGCTCAAAGAATATTTCATCAGACAGAAGCTGGCCTGTCTCTGTGCTTGTGCCATCGTATTCAAATAAGAATGTAGTCAAAATAAATCAACAAGAACCGAGGGGGGCAGCGGAGTTTTCATTGCGCACTACGTTCAAAATTGGTGATCCGGATGCTGTACCGGATTTAAAAGTGTTGTATCGGCTTCCCTTTCAGGATGGATTGCAATTCAGAGTCAGTCAGGCAAATGGCGGGCCAATTACAACGCACAATGAAAAAGGCGCTATGTATGCTGTAGATTTTCCTATGCCGGTCGGTACCCCCGTTGTGGCCGCAAGAGGGGGAACGGTGATTGACATCGTCAGGCCGAATAAGGAAGGGAGCAAGCAAGCGCAATTTCTGGATAAAGCCAACTATGTACGCATTCTTCATGATGACGGGACATGGGCTACGTATGCGCATTTATTGCATTTTACTTCCGAATTATATCTGGGGCAGCGGGTTAAAGCAGGTGATCCGATAGGGCAGTCAGGGAACAGTGGTTACTCCAGCGGCCCGCATTTGCATTTCGTTATCCAGAAAAATGGCGGAGAATCGGATATTTCAATACCTTTCAGTTTTTACAACCAGCGACGGGGCGCGTTCGTTGCCAGATATGGCGATATTGTTGCAGCTGATTACACGGATGCGGGTTCAAAGTAAGGTGACCTTTAACGTGATTGAATACGCCATGGATGTTGATTAACCGCAGAGGCGCTGAGGCGCGGAGAAAGTCAAAACCTGGAAAGAATGCAATTCAAGTTCAATGTTACAAAACTTGAGAATTCAGTACCATCGCGTCAATTTCGCAGTTGCGCACCCCTCCCGGTTTATTCTATTTGTTTCAAGTATTTTTGAATTTATCCCGTAGTTGTAAGGAACCCCACTTGTAAACGACTAACAGCCAATCTGCATGATGCATACGGATTGTGCAAGTTAGCGAGCGCAATTTAAGCGGCCTGTGAGTTGGTGCCGTTTGAATGCATGAACATATACCAAAAGGAATTGTAATGAACAATGCAGCACTTCGATTTGGGTCGCCTGCAAAATGCAAACATCGCGGATACGCCACTACAGCAGTGATGGCCTGGTCTTTTGTTTTGGTCTCTGGTTTTGTAGCCCCACTCTCGCAGGCAGCGACTCAGTGTTCTGCTTCCAGTGGACCAACTCGCGTCTCATTGTTGGAACTCTATACCTCTGAAGGGTGCAGCAGTTGCCCGCCTGCGGACCAATGGTTAAGCGAGCTGGCTACGCAGAAATCAACCACCCAGCATGTCATACCCCTCGCGTTGCATGTGGACTATTGGGACTACATAGGCTGGAAAGATCGCTTTGCACAGCCCCTTTTTTCAAGCAGACAACGTGAAATGGCCAGGTTAAATCATTCCACATTAGTGTATACACCGCAGGTAACTTTGAACGGAAAGGATTTTCGAGGTTGGGGTAATCACGCCTTTGCACGCGCCGTTAACGAAGTGGGTAAATTACCACCAGGCGCACAAATAACGTTGACACTCAATACTGCAAAAGCGGATGAGATGCAGATTACTGCCAATGCGAAAGCGCGTAACGGAACTGCGCTTTATGTGGCTCTCTATCAGAATGATTTATCCAGTGAAATCAGGGCAGGGGAGAACCAGGGGCGTAAATTGCATCATGATAATGTGGTGCGTGAATGGATTGGCCCTCTAGTGATTGGTCAGGGAGGGCAGGTTAACTGGCAAAAGGCAATTTCTTCCAAGCCTGAGTGGATAACGTCAAAAATGGGAGTAGTGGCATTCGTTCAAGATCAGACGACGGGCGAAGTTTTACAGGCAATGCAGCTGCCATGGTGTGCAGGGTAGTCATTAAAAACCTGAATATGCGTTTTTTCAAACTTTAAGGAGAGCTTAAAATGAAACAAATATTGATAACATGTTTACTGTTGGTCATTTCATTAAATGTTTATGCAGAGGATGGTATGAAAGATAAGGTCAGCAAGTTCGGTTTTCAGGAAACGCAAACCAAGCTGGAGTCCGTAATCAAGGAAAAAGGACTCACCCTGTTTGCCAAAATCGATCATGCCGAAGGAGCAAAGCAAGCAGGTTTAACCATGCTTCCTGCCACAGTGATCATTTTCGGCAACCCAAAGGGTGGCACACCGTTCATGGTGGCTGAACCTAAATCTGCCATTGATTTCCCGCTTAAAGCGCTGGTTTGGGAAAACGCCGAGGGTAAAGTGTTCGTGTCTTATACACCTGTCAGTGAGATCGTCCATCGGCATAAAATTTCCGGGCAGGAAGAATTGACGAAAAAACTGGATGGACTGCTCGCGGGAATCGCCAAAACTGCCACAGAATAATCAAGCAGACCTGATAAATTATCACCCTGATCTGAAGGAGTTTTATCCGGAAGGTCCAGATTGCGTTAAACTCTGATTTTGTTTAATCAATCAAGCACGTTCTGGGCATAGGGTAAGCGCCAATAAATCGCAAACGCCAGAATTCTGACAAGGGTGATACATGAATAAATGGATACTAATAATGGGGTTGGTACTTTTTTCTACGTCTACACTGGGGGCAGATCGCATAATCAGCCTGGACAAGGTATTAATTGAAGAAATCAAGATTCAGGGAAAAGTTAAAGGCTGGATGCTCCAAAAAATCTGTCTCGATGGGGCAGCCTACTACGTCATGCCGGTAGCCATTTCTCCGGCCAGTATTGCCCCTGTATTCAATAAATTGGGCAAACCTGAATTGTGCGAAGGAAACATGGTTAAACAGTAGCAGATCGAGTGGTAACCCGCGGACAATATATGCTGTTTGGATTTTTATCTAAAGTGATGATTCCATTGTCACCGCATAATCCGTTTCGTCATGAATCTGCGTTAACTGCACACCAACAAGGCTCATTTCTTCCAGTTTCCTGGCCATAGCCAGGCGCAGGGTTTCGTTATGGGCTTGTGGGGGAGGGTATCCTTGCCATTCTCCGGCGCTATACACATCCAGACTATAGTAAGCAAAAGGAGCCACTTTCTCCCCAGTGTCTTCAGACACTATTGTCAGTCGATAACCACTGAACGTGCCATCTACAGCATTTGCCTCTTTTGTATGAGGCACCACTTTTTCTTCAAAATCTATAAATTCATCATCGGCTTCCTGCACATAGCCAGACAAAGGTTCAAGCAGGTTCACCATTTGCAAATGGGTAAGCTTGACGGTCAAGTTGCCAATCGCTTTCAGGTAGTCATCCTGATCCATATCGAAGAGCGCAACGGGCAGTTGCTTTTCATTTTCCACCACACCAGAAAACAACCCGCGAATATTCACCAAGTCGGAGATATTCACGCAAAACATCTCGGGAGTCAGACCCTTCAGATTGAAACGGGATAGCTCGGCAGAAGGTAACACTTCAATATAGGTTGCCCAGCCGGTGCCGTTACGCCTCAGCCCGGGTTTAACCTGATAATGGAGGATAAGGGTCTTGCCTTGTATGGTAATAACGACTTTATTCAAAACGGACTCTTTAAAGGGATGATAGCAAAAAGCTGAATTTGTTTACGAACATGCAAAGTTGTATTGTAACGCTTTGAAGGCATCTATAAAATTCAGAATTGAATGTACGCCGAAAATGATTAAACGATGGAAGTTGTAACTATGAAGCAAAACCCCTGTCCAATAGTCAAGTCAATAGCGCTTCCTGGCCACGGACAACACGCCCCCTCTCCCCCCGTGGGAGAGGGCTGGGGAGAGGGGCAGTATCATCTCATCTTTACCTCATTTGAGTGCACATGATTCCAAACGAAAACCAGCCAAACAAAAGTAAAGTGAAAATGAAAATAGCAGATTCCACCGTCAATACCCTGTGCGATGAACAGCTTGTGCTGGAAAGTGAACTCCCCCTGCAGGGCGCACATGTTCTGGAGCTAGGGTGCGGTAAAGCAGAAAAAACCCGCGCTTTAGCTAAAACTGGCAAAGTAGCCTCTATTACCGCTTTGGAAGTGGACGAAATCCAGCACGGGAAAAACCTGCAAATACAGGATCTTCCCAATGTCACTTTTGCATTGGGTGGAGCAGAGGCAATACCCGCACCAGATAACAGCTTTGATATCGTCCTCATGTTCAAGTCATTGCACCATGTGCCAAGAGAGCTCATGGACCAGGCGCTGAAAGAAATCCGGCGGGTATTAAAACCCGGCGGCCTGACGTATATTTCCGAGCCGGTCTATGCAGGTGAATTCAACGAAATTTTACGCCTGTTCCACGATGAAAAAACAGTTCGCGAGCTAGCTTTTGCAGCAGTGCAACGGGCAGTGCAAAGCGGACTGTTTGAACTGGTTGCACAGAAATTTTTCAATACCCCGGGCCGTTTTGATAACTTTGAGCAATTTGAAGAAGGCATCCTGAAAGTCACCCACACTCACCATCAACTGGCCCCGGAATTATATGCAGCTGTTCGGGACAAGTTCATGGCGCACATGACACCCACCGGCTTTGATTTCCAAAGCCCGATTAGGGTGGATATTCTGCGCAAGCCACTGAACAGATAAAATGTGGGCCTGAAATATCGGTTAATGTTAGCTCGAAATTGCCAATTTTTTGCATAGATATTATGCGCAGAGGCAGATTGGCATTATGGTTTTGTGCTAGGATTGCATGGTTAAAATAATTGATAACAATTCACAAAGTGATGCATCTGATACCTGAATCTGTCGAATTTATTGGTGATTGGTTTCTGCCCAATGCCAAAAAGATCGCGGGAACGCTTTCGTGGTCAACTCAACGGGCTTCCCTGGATTTACACGATGCTTTCACCCCGCTTAGTGGGACTGTATACGGCGAATTTCAGTCATATCCCGCAGTGTACGGAACCACTATCAACAGCAAGTTCATTACGATGCTAGGAGCTACTGGTGGGGCCAAGGGCTTTTGCTTTGGTCCTGCAGGGATCAATCAGACTGAGAAGGTGGCATCAAATTTGGTTGTTGTGGGTGGGCACGTTACCTCAGATACGCTTTACAGCGAGATTCGCGTGCGTATACCGGGGCTTCAAATTTGGATAGGTAGTACGGGCATTCGGCAAACCTTTATTAGCAAGACAGAGCATTCACCCGCTAGTGTGATCTATCAAATTGATAGTCTGCCAGAAGAGACGATGGAGGTACCTAGCCTATCAGCCACATTGGGATGGGGGATCGACAAAAACTTCTCGGGTGATCTGGTATCTGAAATATCTGTCAAATCTTCTGCAAGTCTACGAATACAACCCAGGCAACCGCAGAATCTCGACTGGTACTTTGATCAGATTGGGAAAGCAACTACGCTGCTTGCGTTCATGGCTGGCTCACCAATGTCGCCAGACCATATCACAGCAAAAGTGGCAGTAATTTTTACATGCTGCGAAACGACATGGGTGCCGACCTGGGAGCGGTGATCATGAAGTGGTTTGAGTTGTATAACATTTTTTCTGCGCCAAGTCAGTTGGCGTTGAGTGTTTTTAGCTCGAAAGATCTTTGGCTGCATGTGGAATTTTTAACCCTAATGCAAGCACTTGAAGGATTTCATCGCGCAACAATGACTGGTTTGTACACCTCAGAATCAGAATACGAGGCAATCCGAAAAACGCTCAGCAATGCGATTCCGCATACGGTAAAGCCAGATCATAAGGATGCATTAAAGGCCCGGATTAAATACGGCAATGAAATCTCATTGCGCAAGCGCCTCGATACGTTGGTGAAACGCCTGCCAATTGAATTAAGACAAAACGTCCTTGGTAACGATGGCTCTGTGCCAAAAAGTTGAGTTGATACACGTAATTACTACACCCACTGGGATGAGACGTCCCTTGAATCGGTGCTGGATGGCATTGAAATGCATCGGGCTGGGGTCAGGATGAAACACTTACTGCGCGCGCTCTATTTGGACTTGTTCGGCATTCCTCATTCATCGATCATCAAATCATTGGGGAATGCATGTGGCGAGAGTCAGTACCTAATCCAACTTAACGGAATAGAGCATCGAAACAAAACCCCAGGGCCACAAGCAGGAGCATTCATGCATATCAGCGTAAGTGATGCGGGTAACTCAGACGAGTCAGCTTCCTGATAAATTATGTGGACTTACAACATTCTATGAACACATCTTCAATCGACCAGAAACCCTGGGACTTCTGCAACGTCCTGCGCGACGACGGCATGAGTTACAGCGACTACGTCGAGCAGCTTACCTATCTGCTGTTCCTGAAGATGGCCGACGAGCGCAGCCGGCCGACCTATAACCAGCCCAGCCCGGTGCTCGCCGGCTATGACTGGCCCAGCCTGGTGAAAAAGGACGGCGACGAGCTGTTCGACCACTATCGCCACACGCTGGAAAAACTGGGTATGCAGAAGGGCATGCTCGGCCTGATCCTCTGTAGATAGCACCCTTCACCATCATACAAACCAGCGCCCGGAATGTTGTTCATTGTTTGAATTTGTACATAAAATGTGTACACTACTTAAACATGAACACACTTGGAGTTTTTGTTGATGGACAAAACACCGGAAAATCGACCGGCGGCAGAGGAAGCGCTGATACTGACGCAGGCGCTGGAAGCCTTTAAGCAAACCACAGCCAGGGAAGCTACTGTATTGAAAACAGCGGTGCGCTTGCCGCAGGGCTTGGCAGATGCCGAGATTCGGTTTGGCGATGGTGTAAGGCGCTTGGTAGAGGTGAAGCGGCATATCACGCCGGCAACCTTGGGTATGACCATCGCCCAACTGGCGCGCTTTGGGAAGCCAGGCATGCTTGTCACGGGATACATTAACCCGCAATTGGCCGAACGCCTGAAGGCACTGGATATTGCCTTTATGGATACTGCTGGAAATGCCTACCTCAATACGCCGAAGCTTTTCGTTTATATTACTGGTCGCAAGCCACATGCGCCTGCAGCGCGCGAAAAACGTGTTCGCGCACTGCGTGCGACCGGGCTGAAAGTTATCTTTGCCTTGTTATGCCGCCCCGAATTGGTTAACGCGCCATACCGGGATATTGCAGCGGCGGCGGGCGTTGCCCTGGGCACGGTGGGCTGGGTGTTTTATGACCTGCGACGACTTGGGTACATAACAGAAACCAAGGCGCGTGGCCGTATTTTCGAAGACTGGGGCGGTTTGATCGACAAGTGGGCGGAGGCGTATGCGCACCAACTGCGCCCGACCATCAAGCCGCAACGTTATCGGGTTGCGGATGCCGATTGGTGGAAGAAAGAGGATCTGGCGAAGTTCGATATGTGGCTGGGCGGGGAGCCGGCCGCTGCTGTCCTGACCAAACATTTGCACCCGGAAGTGGTGACGGTTTATGGCGATACGCATTTCGTGGCATTGGCGCGTAAGGTGAAGGCAGTCAAGGACGAACACGGCAATCTTGAGGTGCTGCAAAAGTTCTGGGATTTTGAGTTTCCGCAAGTCGATAAACAGGTTGTGCTGGTGCCGCCGCTGCTGATTTATGCCGATCTGATCGCGACTGCGGATGTCAGGAATATCGAGACGGCTCAGATCGTCCGGGAGCGGTTTCTTGATAAGGCGTGAGCCGCCTGTTGACGCAGGAACCTTTGTGCTGCTAGATTCCGTGGCGAAGGCTGCCGCTGAGTTGGAGATCGAATGGATGGTGACGGGAGCAGCCGGAAGGGTGTTGCTGCTGGAGGGTGTGTATGGATTGCCGCATGGGCGGGCGACACGTGACATTGACCTCGGGATCATGGTGGCGAGCTGGGATCGCTATCATGCGCTGGTCGCCCGAATACGACAGGACAGCCGTTTCCGGCCAGATCCAAAGCAACTGCAGCGGCTGCGATTTGGCGACGATGGCATGCTCGATCTGGTGCCATTCGGCGGGATTGAATCTGGCGACAGGATGATACGCTGGCCGCCGGGCAACGATTTTGCCATGAGCGTGATCGGGTTCCGTGAGGCGCATGCCGATACCGTTAGCGTGACGCTCGATGGCTTGATTGTGCCGGTCATCAGTCCTGCTGGTCTGGTGTTGCTCAAGCTGGTCGCCTGGAGTGAGCGGCATCGTGCGCAGCCCAGGAAAGATGCGGCAGATTTGGCGTATGTACTGCGCCACTTCGGCGCGATTCTGACAGAACAGGCGCTTTTTGATGAATATTTCGACGCAGTGGAAGCTTCAGGATTTGATGTGGATCTGGCAGCGAGCAGGGTATTAGGTAGGAAGATTGCGATGCTGGCGGAACAGGAGGCTCGGGTATTTGTGCGCATTTTGCTCGAAGGCGAGTTGCAGCATGGAACCGATTCGCTGCTGGTTCGGGAAATCGGCGGGCAATTGGGTGGTGTAAATGAAGAGCGCGCCTATCATTTGTTGCAGAATTTGATTGCAGGTTTTGTCGAGGTAACGAATAAATGAACACAAGCAATGTCATCCTGAAACTCTGGAATTACTGCAACGGCCCGGGGCTCGGTCAGCGCCTGGCCCGCTTGGCGGCATGCGAGTATGCAGGTACTCACATGAAACCCCGTCTCAACAACGGCTTTCTTTGATCGCCATGCACGTAAATTTTTGACCAAACACCCCGACTTCCGGCCTCGCTTTATCGAAAAGATGGAGCAACTTTGTGATGATCCTTTCCAACCCAGCCTGCGTTTACAACCTCTTAGCGGAAAACTCCAGGGTCTGCAGGTCGTAAGTCTTACCTACAGTTATCGTATTACACTGACTGTGCAAGTCACTGAACACGAAATTCTACTGCTCGACATTGGTAGCCATGATGAGGTGTATGGGTGAGTTGAAGTTACGTTTTCGCATTTCGCATTTCGCAAATAGCGAAAGAAAAATGTAGTTGTTTACACATCAACATCAATGATTGCCTCGGATGGCCTGTTGTAATGTATATAAATCTATGTTATTTTCGCATTTCGCGAATAGCGAAAATAACATAGAAGGATTCTAGATTATGCGCCGCTCAGTTAATCGTCAACCCGCTCTCAAGCCGCAGGATTTGTACCTGCTTCTAGCGCTCCTTGCTATGCGTGGTGAGGTATTGACGTACCCCGAACTGGCAGCTTTTTCCGGTGTATCCATGTCTGAGGTGCATGGAGCCTTGAAGCGGGCAGAGCAGGCGCGCTTGCTGGCGTTTTTGGACAAGCAGCCGCGTATCGTTGTGCCTGCATTCAAAGAATTCTTGCTTCACGGTGCCCGTTATGCTTTTCCGGCGCTACGAGGGGGGGTGGTGGGGGGGGTTCCCACGGGGTATGCTGCTGCTCCGCTTAATGCATTGATTGCGCCTTCGGCTGACCCGGTGCCAGTATGGCCGCATGCTGAGGGCTATGTGCGAGGCATTGCGCTGATACCGCTTTATCCAAGCGCACCGGCAGCGGCGTTGCGCAGTCCGGAGCTATATGAGTACCTGGCCTTGTTTGATGCCTTGCGCATGGGCAATGCGCGTGAGCGAAATCTTGCCGAGAAGTTGTTTGAGGAGCGGTTGTGAACTTGAGTGATCCCAATGTCCAGATGGTTGAGGTGGTGGCGCAGGCGCTGGGTGAGTTGTGCGATGAACTGGTATTCGTAGGCGGTTGCGCGGCGGGGCTGTTGTGTACGTCTCCCACTGCGCCACCGCCCCACCGCCCCGCGTGACGTATGACGTAGATGTGGTGGCGGAAGTAGTGGCGCTGCCTGCATATTATGCGTTGGAGAAAAAATTTGCGTCTCGCGGGTTTACCCGAGATATGTCACCGGATGCGCCAGTTTGTCGCTGGCGCCTCGGTGAGGTGGAGGTTGATCTGATGCCGACCGATGAGCGGATTTTGGGTTTTTCCAATCGCTGGTATTCCTTGGCAAATGCAAGTGCTACACCTGTTTTGTTGCCGAGCGGTAGGCAGATTCGCCTGATTTCTGCCCCATTTTTTCTGGCGACGAAGCTAGAGGCTTTTGCTACGCGAGGAAAGGGAGATGTCATGTCCAGTCATGATTTCGAAGATATCATCAACGTGATTGATGGTCGCCCTGATATTGCATCGGAAGTAGCCGCTGCTGGCGGTGAGCTTACGGCGTATCTCGCTTCATGCTTCGGAGAAATTGTGCATCATCCCGATTTTGATAACACGCTGCCGGGTCTGGTGGTGTATGACGAGATATATGAGGACAGGATTCGGCGCGTGCGCCAATGTATAAACGTCATTATAGCCTTGGGTACAAAATGAAAACTACACCCATCATCCAGAAACTCTGGAACAGCAGCAAAGTGTTTTGCTACGAGATAGATTATGAAGTTTGAACGCTACATTGGTATCGATTATTCAGGCGCTGAGACTCCCGATCGCCGAATCAAAGGATTGCAAATTTATGAGGCTTCGCAGAATGCGGAGCCAAGCCCAGTGCGCCCCGGGCAGCCTTTTAAGCACTGGTCTCGGCAGCATGTGGCACACTGGCTGCTGGCGGAATTGCAGCGTGGAGAGCCGTTGTTGATCGGCATTGACCATGGTTTCTCGTTTCCCCTGAGTTATTTTGAGCGCTATAAACTCGATTCGTGGCCAGCGTTTCTTGATGATTTCTGCCGCTACTGGCCAACTGACAAACCGTATTGCTATGTGGATTTCATTCGCGATGGCATGTGGTGGCAGATTCATCCTAAGCCACTGGGGGAGCGTATAGGCACATCAGACGAATTGCGGTTATGTGAACGCTGGACTTCTTCTGCGAAGAGTGTGTTTCAATTCGATATGCAGGGTTCGGTGGCAAAGTCGACACATTCTGGCATTCCTTGGCTGCGCTTTTTGCGTGAGCAGATGGGTGACCAGCTTTTCTTCTGGCCATTTGATGGTTGGCAGCCGCCAGCGGGCGTGTCGGTAATCGCTGAGATTTATCCTTCGATTTTCCGCAAACGTTACCCGCAGAATGAGCGCACGACTGATGAACAAGATGCTTACTCGGTTGCGCGCTGGTTGGAGGAGAGTGCAAGGAGGGGGATTCTCAGCCGGTATTTTGACCCGCAGTTGACTTTGCCCGAGCGCCGTATTGCGACGTTAGAAGGGTGGATATTAGGGATTAGCTAGTTCTGATTCGGTGAGACCTGTTTCTCCCTCCCCATTGATGGGGGGGCTGGGGAAAGAGTGGTATTGCATTGAAATTTAACCCCTCTCCCCGGCCCTCTCCCACAAGGGGAGAGGGAGTTTAGGGGGTCCAGTTTCACTGCCAGGTAAAAAAATGATGAAAGGAGCATCTTGAAATGGGCAAGAAACTGAATGCATTTTTGGTTGGGCTGATGCTTGTGATTACGTCTTTCTCCGCCATTGCTGAACAAGATAATACTGTAACCGGTGACAAAGCCACAGATATGGTGGCAGATATTGTCGTGGCGCGTCCGCTGGGGTTGGTTTCCACAGTACTTGGCACTGTGCTGACCGTGATTTCCCTGCCATTTACCGTTCCAACCGGTAGTGTGGGGGATACAGCCAGGGAATTAATTGTTAAGCCGGCAGAATATACGTTCAACCGTCCTCTTGGCGATTTCCACCATTGTGGGGAAGATCGCCATCCTTGTGGTGCATCTGATTGATCAGAAATAAACGGTATAAATTTAAAACAACCGCTTTAGTTAATCCATACACCCGTAATACATCGTGCAACTTACTTCTCCATCCAGGCTTTCCGGGTGAACTGAATCAATAATGTGTTTGGCCATGTCTATTTCGTCCGGTGTGCCATGGGCGATGATGAGCATGCGATTCGCATTCAGTTCGGCTTCGTAATCAGGTAGCCTTTCTCTTGGTATGCAGGTGTATTGGGAGATATCCAGGCCATCCAGGTTGCCGATAACGGTTGCACCTTCCATTTCAGTGGCGCTTTGGTGGTCTTTTTCAACGATGGATAGCTTGTGCATATCAAAGCCTGCACTGTGCAGTTTTTTGATGGCGGTTTCGGCTACGGTGTGGTTAGCGTAGGTGGCTATTAAAGAGTTATGTCCAGACATGGTATATCCTTCATTTTTAGATCTAACGTTTGCCAAGCATATGAATTCAGTATGCCTGGCAGGTTGCAGGGGAAATCAAGTTAGCTTGCTGGTCCAATCATCAAGGGGAACGCAGGCTTCCTGATTGGGGTTGTGTGGGTCGCGCAGTGCATTGGTCTGGCAGATATATTCGACGCCATTTTCATCATGTAGATTGACGTATGGGCTGGGGCCATATTCTTCGAAAGCGCTGGAGTCTCCGTATATAAATTCGTATTCGCCATTTATATCCACTTCCAGTTTTCCACCATGGCTTTCGCCGTAATCATGCCAGCGTGTGTTGACGCTTCCCTCTACCACGGGGGACATTCTTGAGGTTTTCTTATCATGCCAAGCTACCATGACTGGGTCTATTATGTTTACATCGCTGTCAGCGACAGAGTTTGCGAGTACGCTTGCTTTCATGTAATCCAGGTCCTGGCCTGAATAATTAATGTGTGCTTCTTTCATGGAAACCTCCTTAATGGTTAACTTGCTATCAGCGTGTTGCGATAACAAGTGAATAGGGAACAGAGTGAGTCGACTTTCTTCACAATGGTGAAGTGGTGCGTGAATGAAAATCCAGTTGAATTTAAGTATAGATATACTTGATTAATTTACTAGGTTATTTTTTAGTACCAGGATGAATGGCGTAATTAATGGGGTTTTATAGAAATATGAACCTTTCTAAGCTCAGCAACAAAATTTTTTAAGTCATATTGTGACACTAGATATAGTGACTCCATGTTATGTGTTTTCACAGATTTCTTTGAGGAATTAAAACAGATCGCTAGTATCTCAAACCCGCATAAATCGGTACAATCTTGCGATTATTTAGATATTTATATTGAACATGTCCGATTTTTTCTCAGTTTTGTTGCAGTATCTCCTGCCTAAAAAGGCCATCACCGAATTTGGCGCAAACATTGCCAATGCAAAAGCAGGGCGCTTCACCACCCGTTTGATCAAATGGTTTGTGGGTAGATATGGGGTAAACATGGCTGAAGCGGCGAACCCTGATATCGCTAGCTATGTCAGTTTTAACGAGTTTTTTACGCGCCCTTTACGCATCGATGCGCGACCACTGGCAGCAGCAGATTTTATTTGCCCGGTAGATGGTGCGATTAGTCAGTTTGGAAATATCGAGCAGGACCAGATATTTCAGGCTAAAGGACACAATTATTCCACTACCGCGTTGGTGGGGGGCGATAGCAATCTGGCAGCGCAATTTCAGGATGGCACATTTGCAACGCTTTATCTTAGCCCAAGAGATTATCATCGCATACATATGCCATGCGATGGACGATTGACACGCATGATTTACGTACCAGGTGAGCTGTTTTCGGTTAATCCGGCTACAGCACGCGGCGTACCGGGCTTGTTTGCCCGTAATGAAAGAGTGGTATGTGTGTTTGAAACGGAACGTGGGCCTTTTGTGTTAACGTTAGTGGGCGCCACTATTGTTGGCAGTATGGCGACAGTCTGGCATGGCGTGGTGAATCCCCCGCGTACACGCAATGTGAGAGAGTGGCATTATGATCAGCAAAATATCGTGCTTAAAAAAGGCGATGAAATGGGGCGCTTTTTGTTGGGTTCGACTGTGGTGATGTTGTTTCCGAAAGGTTTGCTGTCATTTAATCCAAGCTGGGCACCTGCCGGCTCAGTGAAAATGGGTGAGGCAATGAATGGGAATGCAACTTAAGTGTTTTAATAAGTGGGTTGTATTGGGGGCATCATTGGATCTGGTAAGTTCAGGTATGACCAGTTTCGATTCAGTGTGCTAATCTCTGCTGATGCTATAAAAACGCAAGAGGGGAAATCGTATCTACAGGTTAATTATGAAACAGATTCAAAGTGTTTTTGTTTTCCTTGGTTTGATTTTTGCTTGTCAGGTGCAGGCAGCCGTGCCGCTTGGTTTTGGGCTATCTAACAAATATTGTCTTGGGGATGTTTGTCTTGGCGAAGCTGCTGCGAACCATCCTGAGTTGAAAATTAGCGAAGAATTAAAGAAAGTTGCCAAATACAGAAAAGCACCTGTGTGCCGATTCAATGAGGCATCAGTTTATTTGCGCGAAGTAAAATACAAAAATGGCACTGAAGGTTCTATTTACCTGCTTGCAGACCCGGCTAATCTCAGTCCCAATTTAGAAAAATATTTTCGTATCAGCACGATTACAGTAAAGTTTTCGCCTTTTCTTTCACCCGAAGCGGCTAAAGCACTGGAGCAGAAAATTGCTGGTCGTTACAAGATGGCGCGAGCCAGTGCGTACAGCTATGAAGTCAAAGACGGTAGTCGGACAATTCGTTTGACGGTATCTACTTGGGAATCCAGCCTTGTAATGACTGGGGTGGATGGATCCGAATATTCAGCCCAGCCGGGATGTGCTCAGGAACAGATTCCCAATCTGTAAATTGTATAAGCCGTTTTTATTCTGAAAATTCAATAGTGATCAAGTGCGTTGGCCAGTGCTTCTTTAACTCTTTTTCGTAGTGAGTCTGGCCCCACTACAGTGACATCCGGCCCGTATTTGAGGATGTCCATGACTAATTCCCGGTCGTCACTGTAGGGTATCTCCAAAATATAATGCCCATCCTGGTCAAAGTTGCTCCGCTGTTCGGGATGCCAGGATTCTGCTGCAACCCAGCGTGCGCGCTCAGGTGTAAAGCGTAGTATGGCTACCTGCTTGGCTTTGCCAGAGAAAATGCCATATCCGGAACCTAATATTTCATCCAGAGTGGCGGCAGAAACTGTTTTTGCAGGCGTTTCCAACACGCTGCCATGACGAATAGTATCTATTGAAAAGCTGCGCAGGCCTTTGCGCAAGTGACACCAGGCATCCAGATACCAATTATCACGATAATATACCAGGCGTTGCGGGGATACTTCGCGCTCGGTCTCTACATCATTGGAACGGTTGTAATGGGTAATCTGCAAACGTTTTCGTGCAAGCAGAGCATGGCTGATGATCTCAAAATATTGAGAAGCAACCTGCCTGGCCGTCGCATGAAGGATTTTGATCCTGGACTGCACTTCTGTAGCCGTGTGGTCACCACTTTCCAGTAATAAATTTAATCGGTTCTGCAAGGGCTGGATATGGGACTCCAGTAAACCCGGTTGAATATTGGCTAGCAAATATTGCATGGTGAGCAGCGCGTGGATTTCTGAAGCGTTAAACCATAAACCGGGCAGGCCATATTTAGGTGCATGGCTATCCACTGAGCCAAAACGGTAGCCACCAGCATCCCGATCCCATTCAATGGGCGCATTCAGACGATCTCGCAGATATTCCAGATCTCGTTTGAAAGTAGCGCGAGATACGCCTAACTCATATAAAAAATCGTCAACAGGAACCAGTTTGCGGTCATTCAGCATCTGGTCAATTTTGTAGAAACGTTCTGTTCTGTCCATCTGTTTTCATTATGGCTCATGGTATGAGTTGCTAGTGTAGTGATTTTGCGATATGGGTGGAATGAAAATTTGGTAAGTAAATTTGAGTGGCTCATCTCATGAGCCTCATGACCTGCATACTGCTTGCATGAATCATTCAAACGGAGCCAAAGTCATGAAAAGAAAAAGCCAAATCCATCGCCTGCAGTCCTATCTCCATGATCCTGATTTTTGGGTGTTTGTGTTGTCTATCGTGATGTCTATTGCAGTATTGAATCTGCCCGCTGGGTAGCAAATACCGGGTAATCTCCTATAATCAAAAACGAAACCAATAACGAGGAGAAAACCATGAACATGCATTTTTTGTTGCCTTTGCTAATGATAACGGCCTTTATTAGCGGATGTGCCGAAATGGGCAGTCTGGGTGGAACCCAATATGGAGAAAGCGGTGCTGCACCCGCTACTCAATCCGAACGTTTGGGAACAATTACCAAACTGGAATACATTCAGGTAGATAATAATTACAAACTGGGGGTGGGGACAGCGGCAGGTGCGGTTGCTGGTGGTATTCTTGGTTCGGAAATCGGCGATAGTGGTACCTCAACGATTGCGGGTGCCGTGCTTGGGGGGTTGGCTGGTACTTATGCAGAGAGCAAAGTCCGCAAGCAGGAAGCACAACGGATCATTGTGAGAATGCACACGGGTGGAACATTGACGATTGAGCAGCCTGTAGATAATAGGTTAAGGTCCGGAATGAATGTGCGTATTGAAGGTAGTGGCCAGAATGCCCGCGTGATACCGCGATGATCGGTATGGTGTTTTAGCCTGACCTGGACAAAGGGGCATTGTTTTGAGATGAAAACCACGATGTTTGTGGGTATCTCAGCACTATTCCCCTTCATTTATTTTGATTTATTTTGCGTTTTAAAACTGGGTAGCGTTGGTCATTGCATTTATGTGTGGTGCTAGCACCTTGTGAATAAAATTACTGGCTGGCCATGCTGGCGTTTTGTATCAGGTTAATGACTCCGCAATGGGTTGTTGTGGGTGTTAAATAAATCAGGAAATATCCATGAAATGGTTTTGGCTAGTGTTTGTCATAGTGCTTTCAGGTTGCAGTGGTGTGCCTGATGGGCTGCAGCCGGTTTCTGGTTTCAACATAAATCAGTATCTTGGCAGATGGTATGAGATTGCCCGGTTAGATCATAGTTTCGAGCGCGGTCTGGTGAATGTGACGGCTGATTATCGCAAGTTGCCGGATGGTCGTGTAGATGTGATTAATCGTGGGTTCAGTCCTGAAAAAAATGCATGGCAAAATGCGAAAGGCGTTGCACGGTTCCAGGGGGCTTCGGACATAGGCAGTCTGGAGGTGTCTTTTTTCTGGCCGTTTTATGGTGCCTATAACATACTGGTGTTAGATCCAACGTATCGTTACGCGATGGTGGCTGGGCCAAACCGGGGATACCTCTGGATTCTGGCGCGAGAATCGCAGCTTGATCAGGCAACGCTGGGTATGCTTGTTGCCAAAGCAAAAGCATGGGGATTTGAAACAGATAAGCTGATTTACGTTGTGCAGAAACCAGAAGTCCAGCAGTAGCAGGCTGTGATGTTCCGGTTATCGCCAGTCTTCGTCTGAGTTAAGTATGTAAACGTCACATAAAGCAGCTATTCCCGTTAGAAATAAATAAGCATATTATATTTTTCTTATTTCACGGTTATTGAAAAAAATTATATTTTTTTCAATATGTTATTTCTGCAGTATGCAAAACATATCTGCGCGTTAAAATTGTGAATATTTCTAACATATTCGCCCAGATCTTTCCAACGCGCTTTAACCCCTCCTGAATATGCAAACAGGGTGATTTTCACCCCATAACAGGGGTAATTTTGCCCAATTGAATGTTTCAATTATGACGCATATGATATTAGCTTAAAAATGACAATAATAGTTTCTTAATGAAACGATAGTTACAATCATAGCGATGGTTTTTATACGTATTTTTCATCAGGAGTGGGGAAATGTCAGTTAAATGGGAGTCTTTGACCTCTACAGCAAATGCGAATCACAGCTTGTTTGATGCATCTTCAGTTTTAAAATTTGGCGAAAAATTGCGACCAAATCATGGTGTTCCGGGCCACCTGATTCTAAACGAGAAAATGAATAAGGTGGAAGTTCACCCTGCTTTAGGGTTATCGACACCCATCTGGGGCTATGAAGGGAAGTTCCCGGGGCCGACCATTGAGGTGGACGCGGGCTCTGAAGTAAGAATAAAAGTGGTAAACAAAATTACTGGCAATATTCCCTACGCGCATGTTGTGGCAAACGATGCTGCAGGCGGGTCCATGAATGACCCCGGAGCAGAATTCAGATCCACAGATTCGCTTGATAAGGAAGAGTCTGTGAATGTAGAAGGCCTGAATGCCTGGACAGTGGTTCATCTGCACGGTGGGCCTACCCATCCGGATAGCGATGGGTGGAGTGATAATATGATCGGAAAAGGTGAGCATGTGGAGATGCAATATACCTGCCATCGGGAAACTTACACGATGGAACATCCGCCACAGACACCAAATGGAAAACCTGTGAAGGAGACTTACAAAGGAGGGGCTGCACCCATGTTTTGGTACCATGATCACGCTATGGGTGTGACGCGGTTTAATGTGTACGCCGGATTGGCAGGCGGCTGGCTGGTGCGTGATCCGATCGAGCAACTGATTGGTCTGCCATTGGGGGAGTTTGAATTGCCCCTGATTTTGCAAGACCGTAATTTTGAAACGGTGGATGGTTCAGCTACGGGTGATTTAACCGGCCGGTTTTTGCATAAAGTTCAATGTGGCGTGCGCGAATGTTTTCCTCCCGCAACGATTGTGAATGGCAAGCTATGGCCACGAGCCATGGTCAAGAAACAGGTTTATCGCTTGCGAATTGTGAATGGCGCCAATGCCAGAGTGTATCGTTTGCATTTCATGGGAATGAAAACCGCAGACGAAAATAGCCGTGAGCCGCTGCAAAACAGCCAGGTGCAGCAGATTGGCACGGATGGCGGGTTGCTAGGCAAGGCTGTGGATTTACCGAATGGCAGTTTGATACTTTCGCCAGGTGAGCGGGCAGATGTGCTGCTGGATTTTGGACAGATGGCAAAAGAAGGGTATAAGCATGTGGTCGTTTACAATAGCGCCGCTGCGCCATTTAACGGTGATCCGGTAGCGAGTGATGCTGCGATATATACGGGAAGTCGGGATGAGTTCCGCGAATTTCCTCAAGTGATGCGGTTTGATTTTCAGGGTAATTTTATGCAGCCCGGCATTAAAGGAAAATCAATCGAACATATGTTGCTGGACCCTGCATTCAAGCGCTTGCCAGACAATCACAATTTGTACCCCGCAGACCATGGGCACAATCTCATTGTGCTGAGGGAAGAAGATGTGGCTGAGGTTGATCCGGATACAGGTCAGACAAAGATTAAAACCATGCTGTTTCTTCATGAAATGATGAATGAGGAAGACGCTGATAAAATGGGCATGAATATGTACAAGATTAAAGTGCCGGATCCGGCTGATCCCACAAAAAAAATTCGTACCGGAATCAAGTTGAAATTGACGGATGACCCGGTGACATATGTTACCGTTGCCAAGCGGTTTAATGATATGACCAGCATATTTATTGTTAAAGGTTCGTGGCAGCTGTGGAAGGTAATCAATCTAAGTCCGGATACGCATCCATTTCATATCCATCTTGTGCAATTTCAGCCGATTAAACGCAAGAGATATGCTGCTGCAAGGGCAAGTAACCCGATAGATAATGCCAAGTTTAATTTTACGTTCACCAACCCACCTGTCGATGTAGGGATTGATGATAACGAAGCGGGCTGGAAAGATACCGTGCGAGTTAACCCGGGTGAACGGGATGCCAACGATAAAATCATTTCGGCAGAAATGGTCATAGTAGCAGCGCAATTTAATAAACATGCCGGGCGCTATATGTATCATTGCCATATTCTGGAACATGAAGATACGGAAATGATGCGTTCATTTGTGGTGGTTCCTAAGGAAACCATGCCTTTTATGGGGCATATGAATCATCACCGCCATCCATGAGGCCGCGTGAGTTGCTGGTGTTCCTGGCGGATCAATAACTTGGATAGTTCTCATCCGGAAACATCTATTTTTCCCTCCCTCTTGATGGGGGAGGGTCAGGGAGAGGGTGGTAACGTCTTGAAATTTAACCCCTCTTCCCAACCCTCTCTCACAAGGGGAGAGGAGGTGTAGTGTTTCCGGATGGGAACTAGTTAAGTGCTGAATCCGATCGCAACCGTTCTATTGCGAGATCCAGAAATGCTCTCACCCTTTGTGAAGCGAGCCGGCCCTCATGGTGTATTACGTGAACCGGTAGCGGGGTGGACTCAAACTCACTTAAAACAGTCTGGAGCTGTCCTTCGTGTAACTGCTGGGCGACCTGGTAGGATAATAGCTGCGTGAGACCAAAGCCGCTGACTGCAGCGGTTATTGCGGAATCGTTGGTAGTGGTTGCCAAGCGTGGCTGCAGCTTGATGCTGCGAGAGACACCATTAACCATTAGTCGCCATTCTGGTGTGGGCGTTATGCCACTGACAGAGATAATGCTGTGGTCTGACAAATCATCAAGGCTTTGCGGGATGCCATGTTGTTCCAGATAGCCAGGTGCGGCGCAGATCATGCGTCGCACCTGGCCTACTCTTATCGCCTGCATTGATGAGTCGGGCAGTTCGCCGATACGAATAGCCACTTCCATTCCTTCGTCCAGCATATTGACCAACCGGTCAAGGAATAAGCATGCAGCGCTTACTTCGGGGTAGCGCTGAAGATACTCTGTAACAATTGGCGTTACATACTTCGCGCCAAAAAGAACCGGGGCCGTGAGTGTAAGCCGCCCGCGTGGTGTGCTGTGCATCCCGCTGACTGACGCATCGGCGTCTGCCAGCTCTGTAATAATACGACGACAATCCTCCGCATAGCGTGCACCAGCGTCGGTCACCCGTACCACGCGGGTGGTGCGTGTTAACAAGTGCAGGCCTAACTGACTTTCGAGTGTGTTAATTGCACGGGTAACAGCGGGTGGTGAAATATTAAGTTTACGGGCAGCGCCTGCAAAACCATTGGCATCTACCACAGCTACAAATACGGTGATCAGATGAAGTTTGTCCATATTATTCCATTTTTTGAAATAGTGACTTGCAATTTATGGTTATTCTATCTGTTGCAACATTCAAATACTATTTGCTCATCCGCATGACGTTGCGGATGCAGGTAAATATCAAACAATGACTACAAGGAGTTTTATCCTGTCCGCATTTGTATTCCGATTTAAGCGCAAACTGTTAATGCAACAAGCTCACTGTTGGCTGACGTTAACAAGTAATGGGGCTTGTGCCTAACATGATGAAGCTGGTGGGGGATAGTTCATCAACGCTTGTAGGCTACTGGTCTCACAAAGGTGCGATTGCAATGGTTTCAGTGGCTCTGAATGTCCTGATGAATTGCGTTATGAATATTGCGCAGACCGATATTGATTTCCCCGAGTTAGCGCTAAGCTTGCTGCTTAAGTATTGAGAAATATGGGTGGGGCCTGGCTCGCAGCTTTGGCTCTGTTTGGAAACTTTATAAACTAGAGAGTGGAGTCACCTCATGACACATAAAACCGAATCTGATCGCCCACCTTTGCCTCCGTTTACAGTTGAAACGGCTATCCAAAAAGTACGCATGGCCGAAGATGCCTGGAACAGTCGTGACACCAAACGTGTTGTGCTTGCCTACACGCCAGACAGTCGATGGCGAAATCGAGCTGAATTTTTACAGGGGCGTGAAGCCATCGAAGCATTTTTGAAACGCAAGTGGAACAGGGAGTTAGACTATCGGCTGATAAAAGAGCTTTGGGCTTTTCACGAGAACCGCATTGCAGTTCGATTTGCCTATGAGTGGCATGATGACAGCAATCAATGGTTCCGAAGCTACGGTAATGAGAACTGGGAATTTGATGAACACGGCCTGATGAGATTGCGAATTGCAAGTATTAACGACATTCTGATCAAGGAAAGCGAACGAAAATATGATTGGCCCACAGGACGCCGCCCGGACGATCATGCTTCGTTAAGCGATCTAGGGTTATAGCCATCATGAAGGATTCTCCCCGCTACTCATGCGATATTGCTTTCACTGATTCCGTAAAAGCAATACAGACCCTGAAAAATTCTCGGCACACCTATGCGAGAATGGAGCAATCTGGCTCGTGGGAAACCATTATTACCTCTGCCCTTAAGGATTTTATCGAGTCGCAGACGAGCGTTTTCTTTGCAACGGCAAATACAGAAGGGCAACCCTATATCCAGCATCGTGGTGGTCCGGCAGGTTTCCTGCATGTGCTGGATGATCGTACTATCGGCTTTGTAGATTATTCGGGAAATCGTCAATTCATCACCACTGGCAACCTTGCTGAAAACCCTAAATCTCATCTTTTTCTGATGGACTATATGCAGAAGCGTCGCGTGAAAATATGGGGTGAGGCAAGTGTGGTCGAAAGAGACGAAAAGTTGGTCGCGCAAATGATGCCTTCTGGTTACAAGGCTCGCGCAGAACAAATTATTATATTAAATGTTGTAGCATGGGATGAAAACTGCCCTCAGCATATTCCACATCGCCTTGAAGTTGCTGACTTTAAAACCGCACTGGCAATACGCGACGAACGTATCGCAACACTGGAATCCGAGATCGAAAAATTGCGTTTGTCAAACCTGTGAAACATGAAAAATATCCTTCAGGGATCAATTCATTATTGCAATATATCTTTGTCATATATTCAATAACGGCTTAAACTATAATACTCGATGAGTTTAAGTTTGCATATTTGAGTGCTGTCCGAAATAAGTATCTGTGTATCCTTGTGTTTTAAAACTTATCAAAAATTAGTCAGGTCGTCCTAATAACATGAAACTTATCATACGCTTTGCTGTTGCCTGCATGTTGCTAGCTGCTGCATTTCAAACTCATGCAGCGCAACGCTGCGGTATCGTCGGAGTGTGGATGCAAGTGCTAGGTTCTGGTGGGCCGGAGATGACAGATCAACGCGCTTCCAGTGGTTATCTGGTGTGGCAGGATGGTCATGCGCGTATTTTGGTTGATATGGGGCCCGGCAGCATGTTGCGCTATGAGCAGAGCGGTGCACGTCTCGAGGATCTGGATGTAGTATTGCTGACACATTTGCATGTAGATCACAGTGCGGACTTGCCGGCACTGATCAAAGCGGCATTTTTTACTGAACGAACCAGGGATTTACCGATTTTTGGGCCAACTGGCAATGAGGTAATGCCAGATACGACTGCTTTTGTTCAAGCTTTGTTTGCCGCTCCTTCAGGCGCGTATCGTTACCTTTCTGGTTACCTGACTGGCGACGAAACATTCAACCTGCTTCCTCGTAACGTGCCAACAAAAAATAAAGATGTGAAGCAAGTGATGGAAGAGAAAGGCTATAAAATTACTGCAGTACCGGTACACCATGGCCCGATTCCTGCATTAGCCTGGCGAATTGATATTGCTGGTCGTTCACTTGTGTTTAGTGGCGATATGAATGGCGATAATCATACACTGCCCAAATTGGCTAAGGGAGCTGACCTGTTAGTCGCTCATCATGCTATTCCGCAAAATACGACGGGTGTTGCACGTAATCTTCATATGCCACCCTCAGTGATAGGTGAAATTGCAGGTGAAGCGAAAGTGAAGCAATTGGTGCTTTCACATCGAATGAACCGTACTTTTGGAGTTGAGGCAGAATCTGAAGTTGAAATTCGTAAAAATTATTCAGGGCCGCTAACGTTTGCTGAAGACGGGCAATGTTTTAAGGTGCAGATCCAGCATTAGCATTGCAGGTTTATTTTTTCTTTGGCGCGGGTTTGGGTGGAACGATTTTCAATATTGGCAAGGGTTGTGGCTCTCTGAGACCCCTCAGGTAAGTATCTACAATGAGAGGGCCAAAGCTGGCCAGCGGGAATAAAGTGCTGTCCAGAGTCCAGTTAACCACTAATCCGTCCACTATGGACATTAATCCAACTGCGGCTTGCCGTGGGTCTACGGATTGCGGCAAAAAACCGCGTTCGCATGCCAGTTTGAAACCAGCTTCATTAATACTCAAATAGCGGTTTCCACACTCCAGATGGTTGTTACGGATGGTTGCCATTTCACCGACGTATTCGCATTTGTGCCAACTGATTTCCAGAACACGCAAGAATTGGGGTTCGCTGGCAACTCGCTCAAGAAAATAGAAGGCGATATCACGCAATGCATCTACGGGGTTTTCTGATTCGTGGGCTCGCAAGTCCGCGAGCATGGCTTCAAGGGGATCAAACACACGTTGAATCATGGCCTCGAATAAGGCTGTTTTATTTTCGAAGTGCCAATAGATTGCCCCACGGGTCACCCCGGCTTCGGTAGCGATTTCAGCGAGGGAAGTGTTGCTTACGCCACGTTCCTGGAATACGGCCTCAGCTGCATCAAGTATCGTGTTGCGGGTTTCCTGTGCCTGTTCCTTGGTTTTTCTTGCCATGGATTTCCTGTGGATATTTTTAAAAAACGAGTTTAATTATAGCAAATACTTTACATACATACATGCATGAATGTATGTAACATACGTAAAAATCATTATACGTGTTTGTTGGCGCAGTTCGTAACTTCAAATTTCAATGTGGAGAAAGACCATGATTCACCCATTTTCAGCCCGTTCCCGTTTTTCAGTCAGACCGTTAATTTTCACTGGCATGGCAGCGTTATTGGTCGCCGGATGCGGTAAGGGTGATGGAAAAGGAGCCGGTGGTCCGGGGGGCATGTTTGGCGGGCCAGCGTCAGTAGCCATTACCACGGTACAACCTGAAACCTTGCCACTTATGCAAGAGTATACAGCGCAAATTCAGGGCTCACGCGAAGTTGAAGTGCGTGCTCGGGTGACAGGTATTTTGTTGAAGCGAAATTATTCAGAAGGAGCGGCCGTAAAAGCCGGTCAATCGCTATTTACAATTGACCCCGCGCCTTTTTTAGCAGCTCAGGCAATGACTGCTGCAGACGTAGCAGCTGCTGAAGCACGTTATGCTCAAGCCAGGCGCGAAGCAACACGTATTAAACCGCTGATTGAATCCCGGGCTGTGAGCCAGAAAGAATTTGATGATGCAGTATCAGCTGAAGCGATTGCGGCGGCTGACCTGCAGGCGGCAAAAGCACGTTTAAAAGAAGCGCAACTGAACCTTGGGTGGACGCATGTTGAGTCGCCGATTACCGGGGTGACCAGTCGGTCTTTGAAATCAGAAGGCTCGCTGATATCTGGACCTGACGTATTGTTGACGACGGTTACTCAGGTTAATCCTGCGCATGTACTTTTTGGCATATCTGATAATGATCGGCTAAAACTGCAACGCGAAGTTGAGAAGGGAAGGTTGCGCTGGCCACAAGGTGGGCGATTCAAGGTTACGGTGAAACTGGCAGATGGGAGTGAGTACGCGAAAACCGGTATGACAGATTTTAATGATATACGCATCTCACAAGATACCGGTACCAGCGAAGCGCGTGCTGAAATTCCCAACCCTGATGGTTTGTTGCACTCAGGGGAATTCGTGCGTGTTCGTCTTGAAGGAGCCATGCGCGAAAGGGCTTTTAAAGTGCCTCAAAGGGCAGTGCTGGAAGGACCTCAGGGAAAGTTCGTGTTTGTCGTAGGCAAAGACAGCAAGGCAGAAATGCGTAATGTGGATGCTGGGGAGTGGAACGGGCAGGATGTCATCGTTACCAACGGCCTTAAAGCTGGTGATCAAGTGATTGTGGATGGCTTGCTGAAGCTTGGTCCTGGTGCGCCAGTGAAGATAGATGCTGCGCCCAAATCCTTAGCACCGGCTGGTGAAGCGCAAGCTGCAGTCAAGAAAGGAGGCTAATTCATGTTCTCCAGATTTTTCATTAATCGTCCTATTTTTGCTGCGGTAATTTCACTGTTTATTGTGATTGCCGGCCTGGCTGCAATGCGCAGTTTGCCGATAGCGCAATATCCTGAAATCGCTCCGCCAGTGGTACAGGTTGCTGCTACTTATCCAGGTGCATCTGCCGAAGTGCTGGAAAAAACGGTTGCTGCGTCACTGGAAACACAGATCAATGGTGTGGAAGGGATGCTCTATATGAACTCAACCTCTGCTTCCAGTGGCAGGGTTGAGATCAAAATTACATTCGAAATCGGAACTGATATTGATCAGGCCGTGATCAATGTCAACAATCGGGTGAAACAGGCCGAGGCACGGCTCCCGCTTGAAGTGCGACGTCAGGGTATTCAGGTTGTCAAAGCTTCGTCTTCTTTCCTTCAGGTGCTTGCGTTTACTTCACCTGATGGCCGCTACGATGATCTTTACACCAGTAATTATGTTACGTTGAATGTCCTGGACGTGCTCAAGCGCGTACCCGGAACGGCAAATGTGCAGATTTTTGGTGCAAAAGATTACGCTATGCGCGTGTGGATCAAGCCGGATCGGCTGGCGCAGTTGAAACTGACCACCGGAGATCTGGTGCGCGCAATCAATGAGCAAAACGCACAGTACGCCGTTGGGCGCATTGGTCAACCGCCAACTGCAAGCGGGCAAGAGCTTTCGCTCACAGTGAATACCAAAGGCAGGCTCGCCGATGTATCCGAGTTTGAGAACATCGTGGTGCGTGCAAATGCCAATGGTTCATTGCTGCGCTTGAAAGAGGTTGCCCGAATCGAGCTTGGAGCTCAGGACTATGGTTTTATTGGTCGCCGTAACGGACAGCCTGCGACACTCGTGGGGATATTTCTTCAGCCGGGTGCCAATGCACTGGATGTGGCGAATGACGTCAAAAAAACCATGACGACGCTCGCTTCGCGGTTCCCGGATGGGCTGACTTATGCGATCCCTTACGATACAACTGATTTCGTTAAAGTATCTATCCGTGAGGTGCTGAAAACATTAGGCGAAGCAATGCTGCTGGTGTTTCTCGTGGTCTTTCTGTTTTTGCAGAACTGGCGCGCTACGCTGATCCCTACTCTGGCAGTACCCGTATCGTTGATCGGTACTTTTGCAGGACTTTTGATGTTTGGCTATTCCATAAATACCCTCACGTTATTTGGTATGGTTTTAGCGATTGGTATTGTGGTAGACGACGCCATCGTCGTGCTGGAAAACGTTGAGCGCATCATGCGTGAAGAAGGTTTTTCTGCTAAGGCTGCGGCGATTCAGGCAATGCGAGAGGTGACGGGGCCAGTCATTGCCATCGTGCTGGTACTGTGCGCCGTGTTTGTTCCAGTAGCCTTTTTGGGTGGATTAAGCGGGGAATTATATCGCCAGTTCGCGGTGACATTGTCGATTGCTGTGGTGATCTCGGGTATTGTCGCTTTAACGCTGACACCGGCCTTGTGTGTGCTGATTCTTAAACATGAGCATAAGGCCGAGAACCGGTTTTTTGCTGCTTTTAATCGATGGTTCGGGCGTGTCACTAAACGCTATACGGCTGGCGTGGCCTGGCTTATCCGTCGGGGAACCATCGGGCTGCTGCTTTTTGCCGGTATGGTTGTGCTGGCTGTCGGGCTGTGGAAAGTGACACCTGGCAGTCTTGTTCCTGATGAAGATCAGGGTTATTACATAACAGCCGTGTATCTGCCTGATGGTGCTTCGCTGGAGCGCACTGACAAAGTGGTGAAAGAAGTAGATGCCATTATCCGGCAAAATCCCAATGTGGCGAATTCCATTGTTTTTACTGGCTTTGATTTTATCGGCGGCAGTTTTAAAAACAATGCAGCAACGTTTTTCGTCACGCTGAAGCATTGGGATGAACGCAATGTTCCTGCTAAAGCGCTGGTAGGTGAACTGTTCATGAAAACGGCTCACATCAAAGAAGCGTTGGTTCTGGCGTTTAATCCGCCCGCAATTTTTGGCCTGGGGACATCAGGCGGTTTTGAGTTTTATTTGCAAAACCGGGGTGACGGGGGAGCTAAGCGGCTGGCTGAGGTTAGCGAACAGTTTATTGGAAAGTTGCGTCAGGAACCGGGGCTTACTGGTATTGCTTCATTGTGGCGCGCCAATGCGCCTCAGCTTGATGTGGATGTAGACCGCGAGAAGGCTAAAGCGCTGGGCGTTCCGATTGATGGATTGTTCGATACTTTGGCGGCCAGTCTGGGCACGTATTATGTGAATGACTTCAATAAATATGGCCGTGCATGGCAGGTACTGATGTCGGCAGAACCGCAATTCCGTCAGCGTCCCAGCGATATCGGCAGTATCTATGTCCGCTCGGATCGAGGACAAATGGTGCCGCTCTCAGCACTGGCGCATATACGTCAGACCACGGGTCCGGAAACGCTGGAGCGATTCAATAACCTGCCTTCTGTGAAAATCATTGGTAGCGGTGGGCCGGGTGTTTCTTCCGGCCAGGCAATTGCAGATGTAGAACGAATTGCCAAGGCAGAACTTCCGCCGGATTTCAGCTATGACTGGGGCGGTGCTTCGTATCAGGAACAGCGTTCTGGTGGTACATCGGGTCTTGCACTAGGTTTGGGTGCAATGATGGTATTCCTGATTCTGGCAGCCCAGTATGAGCGCTGGTCACTTCCGCTGGCCGTGCTGCTGGCATTGCCATTCGGCACGTTTGGCGCACTTGCAGCAGTATGGTTGCGCGGTATGAATAACGATGTTTATTTTCAGATTGGTTTGATCACGTTACTCGGACTGGCGGCCAAAAATGCCATTCTGATTGTGGAATATGCCATCTACAAACATCAGGAAGGGATGAGTGCTGCAGCCGCTGCAATCGAAGCAGCAAGACTTCGATTCCGCCCGATTTTGATGACTTCTCTGGCATTTATTCTGGGTGTCTTACCCCTTGCCATATCGGTTGGTGCGGGTGCAGGTGCCCGGCAGGCCGTTGGAACTGGTGTTATGGGCGGCATGCTTGCGGCTACATTCCTGGCTATTTTCTTCGTGCCCTTGTTTTTCAGGCTGATACTGGACCGGAAATTAACAGAAAAACGCAGCACAGATGAGCTGTTTACAGAAGTGGAAGCAACCCATGCTAAAACTCATGAACAGCTAATTGAGCGTGCTAAAAAAGATGAATCTCTTGGAGAAAACCATGAATAAAGTACTGCCCTCGTTACTGGCAGTCCTGGTTGTTTCGGGCTGTGCAACAGGTCCGGATTATCATCGTCCGGACATAGACTTGCCTCAACAATGGTTAGCGCAGGCAGAGCCCGCCAAATCAGCTGATATTGCAGGTAAACGCTGGTGGACTCTCTACGCTGATCCGGTACTGGACAAACTGATCGACGAAGCACTGCTTAACAACGCAGATGTGCAGGTAGCTGCAGCGCGCGTACTGGAAGCCCGGGCACAGGCAGGTCTTACCGATGCCGATCGCTATCCTTCTCTATCAGCAAATATCGGTGCCAACCGTACCCAAAGTACGCTCAGAGGCTCATTTCCCCGCCCGGCTGATTTGCCCCGGACGCAAAATAGCTATCGCGCAACACTTGACGCCAGTTATGAAGTTGATTTATGGGGTAAATATAGCCGGGCCAGCGAGGCAGCACGTGCCGATCTTCTGTCAGCCGAATCTGCGCGCGAAGCTGTACGTCTCTCTTTGACAGCGCAGATAGCGCAACAGTATTTTGCGCTCATTGCTGCAGATACACAGGAAGCGATCGCACGTCGCACTTTGGCAACACGTTCAGAAACTCTGGCGTTATCACGCAAGCGCCTTGAAACTGGTTCAATGTCGGAATATGACCTGCATCAAGCCGTTGCCGAAGAAGCCAATGTACGTGCGCAACTGGCAGCATTGACAGAAAGTCGTGTAAAAGCGGAAAGCTTGCTGGCTATGTTGTTAGGGCGATCGCCACGGGATATTTTGTCAGGCAATGTGGGACGCGGTAAGCCTGAGGCGGTTAGTGTAGTAATTGTGCCAGCGGGCTTGCCATCTGAATTGTTACTGCGTCGCCCTGATCTGGCTGAAGCAGAACAAAAATTGATTGCTGCAAACGCACGCATTGGCGCTGCACGTGCCCAGTATTTCCCGTCTGTCGGTCTCACAGCTTATTCAGGCAGCGAGAGTACCTCATTTTCAAACCTGTTTACCGGTCCTGCGGGTATTTTTCAGTTTGCGGCTAATTTGACACAACCAATCTGGAATGCTGGCAGAATCGGATTGAGTGTAGATATTTCAGAAGCACGCCGTGATCAGGCACTTGCCCAATACCGGCAAGCAGTTGCAAACGCTTTCAAGGATGTACGTGACGCACTGGCATCCCAGGCTGCGGCACGGGAATCACTGAAAGCGCAAAGCAGTCGTTCAGAGGCACTGGAAAGCGCATTGAGACAGGCTCAGTTGCGTTACAACGCAGGCATCTCGAGTCGACTTGAGGTTCTGGATATTGAACGCAATCTGTTACAGGCAGAATTGGCCAAAGCTGATGCTGAACGGGCGAACAAGGTTGCTTTGGCTAACCTGTTCAAGGCGCTGGGTGGGGGATGGGGAAAAGAAACAGACGTAGTATCTGCTGAATAGTCGGGAACGTGAAAAGGGTGCAGATAAATTAAACCGCATAGCAATCTAAGTATATTTGTTGTTTAATAAGTTCTGTCAGGTGAATGCTGATGAGTGGCTGGCAAATACTTGCGATGCCATTAAAATAGTAAATCTGATTGCCTTTCCAATTTCCGGAGAATCTAATGAACCGTCAAATATTACTCACCCTGATTTTTTTTCTTTTGGCAGTTCCTGCCTATGCTGATAACGCGAGCAAGGGGCCATGGGGGCACGCAAAAGCAATCGAACAGGAATATAGTAAACAGAAAGTTGTTTATGACGCTTCAGTCAGTACTGTAGAAGCCATGACCAGCATTCTGGACCGGGCCAGCTATCTGAGTGCATTGAATGGTGCTGATCCCTTTGATAGTAAAATTGTGATTGTGTTGCATGGAAACGAAATCCCTTTTTTTGCCATTAAAAATTACGAAAAATTTAAAACCATTATGGATCGCGCTCAAAGCCTCACAGTAGGAGGGACGATTGAATTCAGAATGTGCAAAATAGCTGCGCGTGGAAAGGGATTCGGAGCTGAAGACATTCATGGTTTTGTGTCACTGGTGCCGATGGGCGATGCTGAAATCATCAAGCTGCAACAAGATGGTTTTGCTTACATGCGATAACTCTGCCGTTATAAGGCAGAGTGGTTGTTTTTGTATACTTTAGTTAGTTCCAATCCGGAAACACTGCATCCCCCTCTCCCCTTGTGGGAGAGAGTTGGGGATGGGGTAAATATCAAGCATTACCATCCTCTTTCCTGGCCTTCCCCCATCGAGGGGGAGGGAAAAATAGATGTTCCCGGATGAAAACTTGTTAGAAATTCCAGACTGAATTTGCGTCTTGCTGACTTTCTGGTCCCTCGGTAATTTGATGCTTTGACTGACGAGCCAGATAAACTGTTAACAAGAATGACCTGCCTGCAGGCAATCTGCATATGGTTTGATATACCAGGAGCAGTGACCTGGCAATTTTTTCAGCCGTATTCCCGCAGTTTTTCAATATCCAGAATAGTGACATCCTTACCATCCACGCTAATGAGGTTGGCAGAACTCAAATCGTGCAGGATGCGCGAAAAAGTTTCCGGGGTGATGTTCAGGCGTGAGGCAATAAGGTTCTTGCCGGCAGATAAATGCAGGGTAGCATTTTTATCCAGATCTTCATGCTGCAACAGGTAACCAATGACGCGTTGGGCGCTGGATCGAAGTGAATAAGCCTCTACATCATGGATTAAACCATGCAGTCGCATGCTGAGCCCTGCCAGCATTTTGTGCGCAAAGCGTGGATTCTGGGTAATGCCGTTTGCAACAGCTGACTTGGGAATGTGTAATAACAGCGAGTCAGCCAGTGTCTGAGCTGAAAGAGGATAGGGTTTTTCCAGAAACATCACAGCTTCACCAAAGCTTTGTCCGGCCCCTATAATTTGCACCACTTTTTCTGCACCTTTTGCTGAAGTAAAAGCAAGCTTAACCTGACCAAAAACCACCACATGGAACCCTTGCGCCATCTCACCAGCATGGAACAGGACATCCCCTTTCCTGGCATGAACTTCCTGAACGCTCTGGGCAATATGCTCTATATCTTCCGGCCCCATTTCGTTAAATAAGGGGAGTTTGTGCAGGATTTCTTTGGTTCGTTCTTTACTCAATGCAACTCCACTTTTTAGTTTTTGTGGGTTGATTATAAATGATTCAGATGGATAAGGAAGAAGGCTGGTTTAATTAACGTATCTAAAATGCGGTCTATTCATCATTTGTAGACAAGGTTGATTTTTATGGTAGAGTGCAGATTAACTAATCATTTTACTACCTTCACCGCTTCACTCATCAAAATTTGAAGGCATTTCACAGAACCTGAAAGTAGTGCTTCTGACATTTATCAATCAGCACCTTGTAAAGCATTATCCGAATACCCGGTTTGAAAGTAATATCACCCAACATTTGTAAGGAGTGGACACCATGGGCAAAGAACAGAAAAGTAATAAGGCGACCAAGAAACAAGCAGTTTTGACGCCAAAAGAAAAAAAGGCTGTAAAGAAAACCAAAAAAGAAACCAAGAATTTTGCTTGAAATAAAGTACACAATCTGAAGCTGAGCGTTGTTCAGCAACAAAAAAACTCCGAGCATTGCGCGGAGTTTTTTTGTTCACAAATCGCTTGAAAACGGATTTCTAGATCTGGCAGGTTAAGCACCAAAAAAATGATCAGAACCGGATATGTGATAGTCACAATCTACTAAACAAAGCTGCTTAAATGCTGTAAGTCTGATTGTAGGCAGCCAGAGCCAAAGCAACTTGACCGACGGGCTTGGCCGGATTGCCGGTGCCAAATTCTGCTTGTAAATCATCCTTGTTGTCAGCGATGTAGTGAATGACCTTGCTCAGGTTGTTAAGCTGGTTTGGAATAAAATTATTGTCAGTATTGAGCAAACTAGCCGACTTGGCAAAATTAGAACCAAACTCCTGTAGTGTATTCACAACCCCTTGTTTGTTAGCTGCCAGTACCGCATCCAGTTTGGCAGAGTCAAAAACAGCCAGCTTGGTATTGGGGTCAATAGTCATACCCAGATCTTGCATGCCATGTACGCCATCTTTTACTCCAAAGAATTGGTACTTGATACTCTGGTCCAACTCATATAAAGATACTTGCGCAGCCTGCGTATCCGCAAGCAAACCACTTTTTTGCATGTCCGGATTAAAACGTTCAACCCAACTGTTATATTCGCTCACAAAACCCTGTAACTGGGTCTTTATGCTGTCATTGCCAGTGGATAACGTAATGCCACTCAGACTCTGGCCTTCATCCTGCATTTGCGAGACGTAAGCTTTCATCTGACTCAGTTCGGAAAACTGCGCTTTATATGAAACATCCTTGTTGTTAATCACACTCATCATCTGAAAAGCGGATTCAGGATCAAATAAAGCCAGGTTGCGGCCAGTAGGTGACAAGCCTTTTATGGTGCTGCTATTGGCGAGAGCGGTTAAAGGATTCGTAGTTTCCGGTTTAGAAGAAACAAGCGGGGCAATCGTAGCCCAAAAATCTGAATTTTTAGCATCACTGCTCGAGCTAAACAGTGCATTAAGTGTCTGCGACTGGAAGTTGGAAATGCTTTGGGTAATGGAAGCAGGTGAAATATTCATCATGTTTACTCCAGTAAGAAACACAACCTTGCAACGTGATTCATTTGGCTAATATAAGTAATAAAGCAATAAACATGCCCAATATCAGGTTCTGTTTCCTGAGATGCGTTTAAAGTAGATGTGTTCTATGGAATTGCTTTTGATCAGGGCTTGTCAGGGCAGACGTTGAATTTGCATAAAGCCAAATCAAGCATACATATCACGGCTGGCAGTATTATAATTTACTCATTGCGGCAATTTTTACAGAATAAAGCGGCAATTATTTCCTGAAGCACAAATCACTTTGGTAACTTTGGGGAAAAGGTATATCCCCACTCCCCATGCAGGTGGAAGCAAGATAATCTGGCTATGATTGATACCATTTACCACGGGATGCGTTAGCGCTATAATTTACTGGCATCCGAATAGATGGTTCCATGTTTTTAAGTAAATAATGTTTAATCATAATGTTATGCGTATTTGGCCGGTCAGCTGCTGATTCGGGGATTGTCTGTCCTGGATATTCTGACGAGTCACCGATTAATAAAATTCAGCCACTACTATTCTCAAGATGAATACAAAATCCATCAGTATTGCCACGGGCCAAGCCCAGACCCATTTGTCCAAAGAACAAAAAGCGTTTAATACACTGATCAAGAAGATTGATGCAAAGCGCGCCAGATTGGCCGCCTGGCAAGAAATCATCCCGGCTTATCAAAAAAAATACGCCAGCGAATTTGTTCCGCTGGTTGAAACCTCGCGAGATATGCAGTTAGAGATGGTGCGTAGTCTTGACCGGGTGAGTGATCAAAAGGGGCTGACTTCAACCGAGTTCAACATGATCTCTCAGCTGATTAGCGAATTGGCGGGTGAGCTGGCGGCAGAGCATGATGATCCGGAACTAAAAAACATATACAACAAACACAGTGGTTCAGATTTCGATGCAGAAGAAGCCGCCGCAATGCAAGGTATGAAATCCATGTTGGAGGAAGAGTTGGGTCTTGAACTGGGCGACGATCTGGACTTCAACTCACCTGATGAATTATTGCAACGGATTCATGCGCATATGCAGGAACAGCAAAAACAACAAGATGCTGACCGACAGGCGCAAGAAGAACACCAGCCCAAACGAAAAAAAACAGCCAAACAAATAGCCAAAGAAGCAAAGTTACAGGCTGAAGAACAGCAAATCAGTCAGTCTATCCGTGAGGTTTATCGTAAACTGGCCAGCGCCCTGCATCCCGACCGCGAAAACGACCCAAAGGAACGCGAGCGAAAAACAGCCTTGATGCAACGAATTAACCAGGCTTATGACAATAAAAACCTGTTGCTATTGCTGGAGCTGCAACTGGAGCTGGAACACATCGACCAATCCTCCATCAACAACCTGACCGAAGGCCGACTGAAGCACTACAACAAAATATTGAAAGAACAGCTCACCGAGTTGGAGCACGAAATCTTTCACACCGAAGACAGGTTCAAAATGGAATTTGGTTTCGCACCCTTCGACCAACCAACCCCCAGCACCATCATGCGTAGTCTCGCCGTTGATATCGTCCAAATTCAGCGCACAATCCGTGATCAGAAAAATGACCTGCTGTTATTTCAGGACATCAAAAAAGTCAAAGCCTGGCTAAAAGATATGCGGCGACGCCCCAAAATGGATTTTTTTGGCGACTATTTTTGAGATATCCTGCCCATTTACGTTTTCCGTTATCAGGCCCGCTTGTCATTGGGCTGTGAAGTCGGGTTTCAGGGTATGTGAACTACCGCGCCATGCTAATATTTAGCGCGCATAAAGCCCGGTGAGGTATCCGGTAAATTGGGTCAGCAAATATCGCCCGTAAGTGAAGATATTAAACAAGCCCAGCATCAGGTGAATTTGCGGGCGCAAATTCGTAGACATTGGGCGATGAAACAAACAGCTTGCATTACTATTTATCAGCACGTTTAATCAGCGGTAGATTCCTCCTGAAAGACGCTTTTTGATATTTCTATGGTGTAGTTGAATAGCCTCGTTTTTGATTTTTCGCTAGATTCATAGTCTATTCAACTAGTTAGTTCTCATGCGGAAACTATGTAACTCCCTCTCCCCTTGTGGGAGAG
>JAYVLG010000136.1:0-12824 GCA_043759595.1 Sulfurirhabdus sp.
TGGAAATCCAGAAGTTATTCAAGAAGAAGTTGATATTCTCTTGATTGGTGGCGGCATGGCCTGCTGCGGAGCCGCTTATGAAGTTATGCGCTGGGCTGAAGCTGCGAAAGCTGAATCCGGCATTGATATCAAGATAAAATTGATCGATAAAGCTGCAATGGATCGCTCCGGTGCTGTTGCTCAAGGCTTATCTGCTATCAATACTTATATTGGCACAGAGCAAGACCCTGCAGATTACGCTCGCATGGTATCCAACGATTTGATGGGTATTACCCGCGATGACCTGGCATATGACTTGGGTCGCCACGTTGACGAGTCTGTTCATCTTTTTGAAGAATGGGGTCTGCCTATCTGGAAAACTGACGAAAACGGTGAGCGCCACGATGGTTCTAAAGGTCTGCCAGCATTGAAAGATGGTGGTAAGCCAGTACGTTCCGGTAAATGGCAAATCATGATTAACGGTGAGTCTTACAAGTGGATCGTTGCTGAAGCCGCTAAAAAAGCTCTGGGCATGGACCGCATTCAGGAACGTGTATTTATCGTTAAACTGGTTAACGACAAAAACGATCCTAAGCGTATCGCTGGTGCTGTTGGTTTCTCTACACGTGATCACAAAGTTTATGTATACAAGTTCAAGGCTTGTCTGCTAGCTGCTGGTGGTGCTGTTAACTTGTTCCGCCCACGTTCTGTTGGTGAAGGCCAAGGTCGTGCATGGTACCCAGTATGGAATGCAGGTTCTACCTATGCGATGGCTGCACAGGCTGGCGCTGAACTGACCATGATGGAAAACCGTTTCGTTCCAGCTCGTTTCAAAGATGGCTACGGTCCTGTAGGCGCTTGGTTCTTACTGTTTAAAGCGAAAGCGGTTAACTCGCTGGGTGAAGTTTACATGGACCGCAATAAGGAAATGTTGAATGACTACCCACCGTACGGGTTGGCTGCCGTTCCTGCTTCTTGCCTGCGTAACCACTTGATGTTGAAAGAGATGAAAGAAGGGCGTGGTCCGATTTACATGGATACCGTTACTGCGCTTGCAGCACTGAAAGAAACCCTTTCTCCTCGCGAAGTTAAACATCTGGAAGCTGAAGCATGGGAAGACTTCCTGGATATGTGTATTGGTCAGTGCGGTGTATGGGTTGGTGAAAACATCGAACCTGAGAAGAAAAACTCTGAATTGATGCCAACCGAGCCCTACCTGCTTGGTTCTCACTCCGGTTGCTGCGGTATCTGGGTTTCTGGTCCAGAAGATCTGGGTGCGCCAACAACTGAAGAATTCAGCGGCATTCCTGACCATCTTCCAAAAGGCTGGAACTGGGGCTACCGCTCAATGACCACCGTTAAAGGTCTGTTCACTGCAGGTGACGGCGTGGGTGCTTCTGGTCACAAGTTCTCATCTGGTTCACATGCTGAGGGCCGTATGGCTGCCAAGGCAATGGTCAAGTTTGTGATTGACAATAAAGACTGGAAACCTGAACTGGATACCCCAGCTGAGCAATTGGCTGAAGATATTTACAAGCCAGTACGTACGTTCCTTGAGTTTAAGGACTATACAACTGCCATTGATATCAATCCTAACTACATCACACCTAAGATGCTTCAATTCCGTCTGCAGAAAATCATGGACGAATACGTTGCTGGCGTAGCTACCTACTACACAACAAACGCGCACATGCTGGCTGTTGCTGAAGAGAAGTTGGGTATGTTGAAGGAAGATGCTGACAAGATGCGTGCAAAAGACCTGCATGAATTATTACGTGCATGGGAAAACTACCATCGCATTTTAACAGCTGAAGCTCACATGAAGCACATCCAGTTCCGTGAAGAATCACGCTACCCTGGCTTCTACTATCGCATGGACAAGAACTTCGTGGATGAAGAAAACTGGAAGTGCTTTGTAAACTCCGTTTACGATAAAGGAACTCAGAAATGGACTGTGTTCAAGCGTAAGCACGTTGATTTGGTTGACAAGAGCAAGCTGTTCAAACCAGCAAGCCACTAAACCAACTAAGTTAGTAGCGCTGTAATTGACCGGGCGCCAAAGGCGCCCGGTTTTTTCTTTAAGTCCTAAATAAGGTCTATTGCCAATGCGTTTTAACGATGTAAATGTATTGGCAATAGGCTTGCGAAGCAACCTTCTACCTGCACAACATGTAGTGTAAAATTGATCAAAGCATATTTTTGAAACTACAGCATAATGTGAGGCAATATAATGGACACAGTTGATATACAAGATTCACCCTTTCCCAAAAGTCCGGTGATTCCGACCCTTTATGAAGGTACCAAGACCATTCAATTTCGTTGCCACAAGGAAATTGAATGTTTTAATGCTTGTTGTAAAAACATTGATATCACTTTAACCCCCTATGATGTATTGCGTTTAAAGAAACGACTAGGCCAAACTTCCGGTGAGTTTTTGCTGCAATACACAGTCCCTTTTGAAATGGGACCTGGTGACATTGCTGGCATTAAAATGCTACCAAAATCGGGTACATCTCAATGTCAATTCATGACAGATGAAGGCTGCAGTGTTTACGAAGACCGGCCAGCGGCTTGCAGATACTACCCAGTTGCACTGGTCTCCATGCGAAAACAAAATGAATATATTGATAAAGATGCTTATGCAGTTGTTCAGGAATCCCATTGTCTGGGGCACAATGAGCAACGCACTTTGACCATTGATGAATATCGCAAAGAGCAGGGGTTGGTTGAATATGATGAATTATCACGCGGCTGGCGCCAGCTTATTCTGAAAAAGAAATCATCAGGGCCAAGCGTCGGCACCCCAACCAAACGCAGTCTGCAAATGTTTTTCATGGCCAGCTACGACGTAGACCGCTTTAAAGAGTTTGTAACAAGCGATGCGTTCAACGAAGTCTATGACATCCCTGAAGCCGAGATGCAAAAAATTGCAAACGATGATGTGGAACTCATGCAATTTGGCTACCGCCTGATTCGACAAGTCATGTTTGATGAACCATCCATCACCACCAAAGCGGATGCTTTAGATAAGCGATTGGCTCGCAAAAAGGAAAGGGAAGAATTCATGGATGGCATTGTTGCCAAGCTTGGCCCTCTGGAGTCTGTTACACCAGACGACAAATACAACCACCTTGATTAACTGATGCATAACTGAGATTATACCTTGCAAGCACGCGCACTGAATCCTGAAGAAAACTTCATAGAAAGCGAGCCTTATTACGAAATTACCGGTGATGAAATTGCTATTTTTGAAGCAGCGTATCAAAACAAATTGCCAGTGCTTTTAAAGGGCCCGACGGGATGTGGCAAAACGCGTTTTATGGAATACATGGCGTGGCGTTTGAAGCGGCCTTTGATCACAGTGTCTTGCCATGATGATTTGACGGCATCGGATCTGGTGGGTCGATTTTTGGTCAAAGGTGGGGAAACTGTTTGGGTAGATGGCCCGCTGGCTCGATCGGTTCGTGCTGGTGCCATTTGCTATCTGGATGAAATTGTAGAGGCACGTAAAGATACCATGGTGGTCATTCACCCTTTAGCGGATGATCGACGTGCCCTGCCTATGGAAAAGCTTGGTACATTGCTTGAAGCCAATCAAGATTTTTGCCTGGCTATATCATATAATCCCGGTTACCAAAGTGTTCTTAAAGATTTAAAACAAAGCACAAGACAACGATTCGTAGCATTGGAATTCGATTATCCAACCCAGGAATTAGAACGAAAAATCGTTGCTTGTGAATCTGGCATTGCAGCTGACCTGGCCGAAAAACTGGTTAAATTTGCCCACATGACACGCAATCTGAAAGGAAGCGGGCTTGAAGAGGGTGCTAGCACCCGTCTATTAGTGCATGCAGGAAAATTAATCAAATCAGGCGTTTCACCCGTTTCTGCCTGCAGAAGTGCGATTGCACAAGCCATCACGGATGATTCCGAGATGTTGGCCGCCGTGCAAGAACTCTCCTCTTCCCTCTTTTAGCTATGGCGGATTTACCGCGTCATACAGCCATACAAATCGAACAGTCCCTTGAGCTGTGGCTTGAAGTTGAATTCACATTTCTGCATGTCGATAAACTGTCGGCAACACTATCAACACTACCCCGTGAAGATCAGGATTTTCTGCTCAACTGGATTCGCCGGATAGCAACCACCAACATTGAAATTGCTCACCAGTTCGGCCAGCGCGTGATGGATGTTTTATCGCATATGGACAGGCGTGTTATCGAAGCATGGGCCTTGCATACGATGGACACCTACGACAGAGCAGGTCTGCGCCCAGCACTTTTGGTTGTTCAGGATGCTGAAAACTTTGTACATCTCAGGCATGAGCGTATTGCGGGAGCTGTATATGAAGATGTAAGCGGCATTTTACTGACCTTTGTCAGAGGGCTTTCCGGGCGACAGCTTAAAATGGAACAGGGTGACACCCTTTACACCGATACTGAAACGCTTTTTTTACCTGCCGTCGTGGCAAAAATGCAGTCCGCGGAAGGTAATTTTCAGTTATGCAAAGCAATGGTTGCCTACCTGTGGGCCCAAACTCGTTATGGCACATTCAGGGTTAACCTCCCTGATGCATTGGAACATTACCCTGACAACGAAAAAGCATTGAAACTCTTTCATGCACTGGAAACCCTTAGGCTGGACGCCTGCATTAGCCGCGAATTGCCTGGACTATTTCGTGAAATGAAACGCCTCAAGGCGGAGCTGAATGAAGTACAACCAGCATCGGATAAATGGGCTCACTACGCGCAAGAATTAGCAAAAACCACTGCCACTGCAAATGACAGTTTACGCCTCCTAGTGGATGCTTATACAGGCGCAATTCCTGATGAAGTATGCTATCAGGGCGAATTAAAACCAGAAATTGTTGCTGCATGCATGAGTGCACGTATGGAACGTGAAAAAATGCTGCTACGCGTAAAATTGGCTGAGTTTGCCAAAGACCTTACCAGACAGAATGATAAAGAACGTGAATTCCCCCCCAGTTTTGATCTTAAAACTTCGGAAGGTGAGGAAGAAGAGCAAGGTGGAATCACCCAACTGGAACTTACTCTGGATGATATGCCTATAGCACCGCCTGAGGGTGTACGCCAACTTCTTACTTCCATTCAACTGGATTGGGGAGAAATCCCACCAGAATGCCTGACCGCAGCGGGTGAAGGGGAATATGACCCCAGCTTATATCAAGAACAGGTGCAGGACCCCGATGCAGTCTGGCAAGGCACGTATCATGAAGAGGGAGCAACATTTTATTCCGAGTGGGATTGTGGTAGACAGCATTACCGCAAAAATTGGTGTGTAATGCGAGAAAAAGACGTGTTACCGGTCTACGATAACTTTGTTCCTGAAGTTCTACAAAAATATAATGGTCTGGTTAAACATCTGCGCCGGGTATTTGAAGCGATGCGTGACGAGAATCGATTGCTGAAACGTCAGGTTTATGGTGATGAAGTGGATATCGATGCACTTGTCGAGGCGCTGGCCGATGCACGCGATGGCAGCGAAATGAGTGATCGATTATTCATGCGTATGCATCGTACAGAGCGCAATATCGCTGTAATTTTCATGGTAGATATGAGCGGCTCCACTAAAGGGTGGATCAATGATGCTGAACGCGAATCGCTGGTGCTGCTGTGCGAAACCCTAGAAACTTTAGGAGACCGCTATGCCATCTATGGTTTTTCAGGAATTACACGCAAACGCTGTGAGCTTTATCGCATTAAGCGCATCGATGAACCTTATAACGAGGAAGTGAAAGCACGCATCAGCGGCATTCGTCCACAGGACTATACACGTATGGGTTTCGCCATACGCCACCTCACCCATCTGCTAAACGAAGTAGAAGCAAAGACCAAACTGCTCATCACGCTCTCTGATGGTAAACCGGATGATTACTTTGACGGCTATAGAGGAGAATACGGTTTTGAAGATACTCGAAAAGCTTTGCAGGAAGCTCAACGCAGTGGCATTCATCCATTCTGTATCACGATCGACACAGAGGCGCGGGACTATCTGCCGCATATGTACGGCGCAGTAAATTACACGGTCATTGACGATGTTAAAAAATTGCCCCTGAAAGTGGCTGACATTTATCGACGCCTCACAACCTGAGACACTACCGCACGCAAATTAAATATCCCGCCGCTCCAGCACAGCTTGTGCCAGAGTACCGCTATCCACATGTTCCAACTCACCACCCACAGGCAGTCCACGTGCAATACGGGTCACTTTCATACCTCGGGTATGCAGCAATTCACTGATATAATGGGCTGTTGCCTCCCCTTCCACAGTAAAATTTGTGGCTAGCACCACTTCCTTTACCTCACCATCCAATGCACGCTTAGTCAGTCTGTCCAGATGAATTTCTTTGGGACCAATGCCATCCAGTGGAGACAACCGGCCCATCAGCACAAAGTACATTCCTCTATAACACTGGGCTTGCTCCATCATGAGCAAATCCGCAGGCATTTCAACTACGCAAAGCAAGCTGGCATCGCGTCGACCTGAGCCACATAGTTCACATACTTCCTCTTCTGTGAAATTATTACATTTTTCACAATGCCGAATATGATCTAAAGCATAGGTCAGGGCATGCGCCAGCTTTTGGGCGCCAGGTTGATTGCGCTGCAATAAATGGTATGCCATGCGCTGGGCAGATTTAGGGCCAACGCCAGGCAGACATTTCAAAGCATCAATCAAACCTTCTAAACTAGAGGGTGTTTTCATCGAAAATAGCGGGCATAAAACTTCTCAATAAAAACATCCATGCCAATACCTTGATTCAACATTAGAATGGCATTTTAAATCCGGGCGGCAACCCCATTCCGGCGGTTGCGCCTGCCATTTTCTCTTGAGAAGTTGCTTCCACTTTTCTCACAGCATCATTGACCGCCGCAGCAACCAGATCTTCCAGCATTTCTTTGTCATCAGACAACAAACTGTCATCAATACTGATACGCTTCACGTCATGTCGACATGTCATGGTCACTTTAACCAGTCCGGCACCGGCTTGGCCTTCCACTTCAATTGCCGCAAGCTTTTCTTGCATTTTCTGCATATTTTCCTGCATTTGCTGGGCCTGCTTCATCAGGTTACCCAATCCGCCTTTTAACATTTCCTTGCTCCTGTTTTATTGAATCGGTTTGATTGTAGACTCAACCACTTTTGCGTCAAAGTTTTCTACCAGTTCGCGAACAAATGGGTCTTGTTCGATAGAAGCGATGGCTTCCGTCTGGCGTTCTTGCTTCTCTTGATTATTCAGCTGTGCAGGCGTCAATCCTACGACTTCACCAATATTTATCTGGATGTTCTGTGAAGAGCCAAGATACTCATTAACTGCTGTTTTAAGGCGTTCCTGGTAAGCTCGCTCCAGGAGATGTTTATGCTCCTGAGGAACACACAACTCCCAGGTATTCCCTTCCTGCATTTTAAGTTCACAATGCTGAGCCAGCATGCGTGCCATCCCCCCTAAATTAAGGGTATTAACAAGATTGTGCCAGTTGCCATCAAACTGGTTTTTTTTTACTGCTTCGGTCGCTGGCACATCTGACTTGATAGCTAATTCAGAAGGCGCATCAGACTCTTTGGGTTCAGCTTTTATTACTGCCCCAGCAGAAGGAGCTGCAACAGGTTTCATCGACGGCTTATCATTCTGACTGGATGGAACTGACAGCGTTCTGACAGGAACTACACTGGAATCAGGAGTAAATGCCAACATACGCAGAAGCGTCATGTTGAACCCCACTAGTTCATCGGGTGCCAATCCCAACTCTTTACGTCCATGCAATGCAATTTGATAATAAAGCTGAATTGCTTCCGGTTCAAAAATTTGCGCAAGTTCGAAAATCTGCTCACGTTCCGGCAAATCCTCAGGTATTGCCTCCTGGATAGTCTGTGCAAGTGCAATCTGATGCAACAGCACACCCAAATCCTGCAAAGCCGCATCAAAAGACAAACTCCTTACCGCCATTTGCTGTGCTGTCGCCAGCATACCAGCACCATCGTTTGCAGAAAGCGCCTTTAGCAAAGTAAACAGATACGATTGATCAATCGCACCCAACATACTTCGTACCCCCTGCTCTTCTACCACACCACCGCCATAAGCAATAGCTTGATCCAGCAGGCTCAGAGCATCACGCATACTTCCCTGGGCGGCACGTGCAACCAGTTGCAGCGATGGCAGATCAAACTGGAGGCCTTCCTCCTCAAGAATTCGTTGAAGATGGCCAACAATCAACAAAGGTGGCATCTGTTTCAAATTAAACTGCAAACAACGTGACAATACCGTGACGGGAATCTTCTGAGGGTCCGTGGTAGCCAAAATAAATTTGACGTGCTCAGGCGGCTCTTCCAATGTTTTCAGCATGGAATTGAATGCTGCCTTCGAAAGCATATGCACTTCGTCGATAATATAGACTTTGAAGCGACCACTGGTTGGAGCATACTGCGCGTTATCCAGTACCTCACGCATATTATCTATACCGGTATTCGATGCAGCATCCAGTTCCAGCAGATCCACAAAACGCCCATTATCAATTTCGCGACAAGCCGAACATTGACCACACGGCGTAACCGTAATACCTGTTTCGCAATTAAGCGATTTAGACAAAATTCGCGCAATGGTTGTCTTACCGACGCCTCTGGTACCGGTAAACAGGTAAGCATGATGCAACCTTTGTTGCTCAAGCGCGTTAGAAAGCGCTTTGACAACATGCTCCTGGCCAACCAGCTCAGTAAAGGATTTTGGGCGCCATTTACGCGCCAGAACTTGATAACTCATGAAAGGAATTTTACCAGAAACCTGTATAAACCGCAGATTTCAAAATGTAGGGTGGCGAGCCAAACCCCCGGCACTTGCAATAAATAGCTGTGGCTGCTTCCTTCCGGACCTGACCAGGTTCACTACCTTACAATGCGGGGAGGCCCGCCATAAATCGAAAATTCGAGTACCGTTAGAACTTAATAACTTTACTTGAGGCATATGCACTGAAAACTAATCAAGCAATACAACCACAGGGCGCAAATTGTATACCGGAGTTTGATGCTTGTCCATCAATGGACAAGCATCAAACCAAAACAGCTTAAATCCAAAAAACTTAAAAACATTCAAAATTTCAACCTTTTGTTGCAAGCTCACCACTCACAACAGTAAGGCAGAATATTTTACAGCTTCGCCAATACTCCCTTAGCCTCATCAATACCAGGGAAATTAGTCTTGGAGTCCACGGCTTTCTGCAAATAACTCTTTGCGGAACTCGAATCACCTTTTTTATAAAGTGCCATTCCCGCATGGTATTGAAAAATTGCAAACTGGGGTGCCTTATCGGCGGCTTTTTTAAGTAATGGCACAGCAAGATCATTTTGACCAGATTTAAAGTAAATCCAACCCAGCGTATCGACAAAAGCAGGATTTTCCGAGCCTTCGAAGCGCTTCGCCATCACCAGCGCCTTTTCCAAACTAGATTTATCTCCTTTTTCAGTAAGCAAAGATGCCAGATTATTCGCAGCAACATCAACACCGGGATTTTTCTTCAACACCGCATCATATTCAGCGATTGCCTTATCAGTGTCTCCTGCTCGCTGATATAACTCAGCCAGAGAAACTGACAATCTTGCATCTCCTGGCATAGCAGCAAGACCCTGTTGCAAAGTTTGAACAGCTGTTTTTGCATCACCTTTCGCTAAACTGAGATTTGCCAAATCAAGATATCCAGCGGATACCTTTGGATTAATTTGAATAGCTTTGCGGAAAGCTGCTTCTGCTTCGGAAGGTTTTTTCTGGTTCACATACACTTCACCCAACAATAGATGCGCCATAAAATTATCAGGCGCCACTTGAATTGCATGGTTGATGTGAGCAACAGCTTTATCTGCCTTACCTTGCGCCATCAACACATTGGATAATGCAGTGAGTGGTTCGATTGCTTTTGGTGCTTTACTCAAAGCCAACTCAAACTCCGCAATTGCCTGATCAAATTTCTTTTGTGCTTGATAAATCAAGCCAAGTCGATAATAACCAACAGGTTGATCAGGCTGAGCAGCCTTAACTTTTGACATCGTCTCTTCAGCACCGCTCCAATCTTTTTTAGCAGCCTGAACCTCTGCCTTAGCTTGAAGAACTCGTGCATTTTTTGGATCATTAGCCAGCGCAGCATCTACTTGTGTTAATGCACTATCGTAATCTTTCGTAGAAGCCAGAAAATCTGCCATAGCCATACGTAAATTTATATTCTCTGGATATTTTGCTACCGCATCGCTAAAGACACTCTTCGCTAACTGTTGTTCTTTATTCGCAACATGCGCTTTAGCCAACAGCGAAAGCACTTGAACTGACTCCGGCTGATCTTTTAAAACACTTCGAAAATCAATGACAGCACTATTGGCATCCCCTTTTGCTAAGGACATCTGTCCTCGTAACAGCAGCCCATCATTATCTTTTGGGTTTTCTTTAAGTACTTCTGTAACCAGTTTCCCAGCTTCTTCTTTCTTACCAGTCTGCAAATCCATACCAGCAATCTGAATTCTCGCTTTCAATCCTTCGGGACCGGTTTTATCGAGATCGATTATATCCTGCAGGGTTTGCCGCAATTGCTCTGGCTTATTCATTGCTTGATAAATCCTGGCAAGACCAAAACGTAGCTTATAAGCTTTAGGCATGCTCTTAATCGCTAATATCAATTCTTTTTCAGCAGGCTCATACCCCTTTCTGGAAGCCAAAAATTCAGTTAGCAACAAATAACTCTGCTCATTTTCAGGGTCAGTCTTGATCACATCACGCAGCACTTTTTCAGCCTTGTCTAACTGATTGGTGCGTGAATAAAAAGTAGCCAGACTAACGCTAGATTCCAGTTTTTTTGGATCAATAGCGACAATATCAATAAGCTGCATTTCAGCTTTTGAAATTTCATTATGTTTTAAGAATGCTTTTACCAGTTCCATTCTCAATGGAACATTTTTAGGGCTGGATTTAATACCTTTTTCCAAAACAGCTTGTGCTTTTGAACTGTCACCTTGCTTACTATAAAGTGTCGCCAATAAACTCACGGCCTCAGATTGCGTGGGATCTAACGTTACTACCTTATCCGCTTCGGTTATAGCGCCAGCAGTATCACCTTTGCGAGCCATCAATGCGGCCTTCAATGTATGTGCTTGAGGATCTTCCGATTTTTTGGCAAGAATTTCCTTTACCATGCTGTCTGCTTTAGCAACATCACCTGACAACAAATAAAATTTACCCAATTTTGCCTTAGCTTCTAGAAACTCTGGGTTCAGCTCAACAGCTTTGAGGTAATTACCAAAAGCTTTAGAAAAATTCTGTTGCGCTTCTTCTAATAGCCCAGTCTGATAATAACCTTCGGCATACTTTGGATCGATCTGCAGCACATTTTTAAACTCGACTCTTGCCTTGTCATAGTCCGACTGTGCCAGATACGCCTTGCCTTTTTCCATGTATTTAGCTTTGCGTTCTTCTTTCCCCCCACACCCAGATACAGTAATGGATACAGCCAGCAGCATAGCTAGCAGATACGATGGTTTCTTGCTGAACTTCATGTGTCGCCTCCAGTTAATATTTTAAATTATTAGGTATAGTTATGATAATATCATTAAGCATAGTTAGATCAAAGCGACTTAACGCCTCCCAACACCCAGTCTTGCTAACCTGTTAAATATTCTGCCGATTATTAAAACCCTGACAAAATTACGCAATACCATTATCCAGTATTGTTTTCGCGCGCGCCAGATCAAACCATTTAAAGTCAGCACGTCCAGCATTTGTTGCTGCGCACCTTCAGCTTTGGTAACTTCAAAGCCAACCATCCCTTTATACTTTTACTATCTTTGCCCCTTAGTTCTACCAGTTCACGGAGATGACTTCCCCCCCATTACTTATATTCTCAATTATCTAAAAACTTACTTTGAATTCGATAATATCAAACTCATTAACAGTACGCCCTGTGCAGTCGCGTGAAAATCGGATATCTTCCGTTCTATGCTTACTCCTCGAGCCGAGAATCCCGCTGACAACTCGCTACCAAAAGAGATTATTGGCTGGAACCCAGACCAACCACCATCGACATCCTGCGCTAAGAGTATACGCGCAATCCAGGCGGGTTGAATTCGCTCACTTGCTCCCGATTCTTGAAGCATCAAAACTCGTTGAAGATACACATCCACTACCCTTACATCCCAAGTCAATTGCGTTACAACTTTATCCTGCAAAACAGTTATAGCCTTACGCACATATTCAGAATTACCACAATCCCGCTTTTGCATAAAACGAAACCCCATCATTTGATGAGTTACACATGCAGGGGAGAGTATATGATCATCACAAAAATCAGGCCTTAACTGTGCTTGAATTATCGATGATCTTTCTAAATCCGCATTACAACTGAGCCCATACAAAAAGAAAAGATTATAGTTGGGAAGATTCTCCAGTTGCCCTAAATGTAATGGCACAGTCGAGTGTGCATAAAATAGATGCAACCAAGCATTGGATGGATTTGCATCCAGATATCGTTCTTTGTATTGGCCATAGAGGTCGATGAGAGATGAATCGTGTGTCAGGTCAGCGCTTTCCTTCACCATCCACCAGAGCATTGGATTTGTTTCATTTAAAATCTCGGTGCGGTTATGCTCTAGCCAGCTAATCCCTTTTTTTAAGCTCTTTTCAAGCTCGGGTCTTTGTGGGTAGCCTACCTTCCTATTGTTCTGCCACAGTTGATAACTTCCAAAAAATACTGCTGCTAGCAGCCTGTCGGACTTAATCCGACAATCCGGGTGAAATTACCCGGAATTGGTAAATTTTGACTGATTTTGTCAAAAAGACGCACCATTCCGTACTG
>JAYVLG010000137.1:0-4456 GCA_043759595.1 Sulfurirhabdus sp.
ACAGATGACGCTGGTCAATGCTGACAGCGGCATCATCCTGGCCAAGCGCATGCTGAGCATCAGCCCGGCCATGACCCAGGCGCTGCGTCATACCCTGCAGGAACAGATGCAAACACCCATCTCACGCTTTGAATACGAAGCTCAGGTACAACAGGCTTACGCGCGCTACCCTGACTCGGACGCCATGCTCAAGGACGCGTGGATGATGGAAACAGCCAGCCCGGATGCCAGTATCAACTAGTATGTTGCTTTCGGATTTTTGGTTCAGGCAACCAGTCTATTTCTGGGTTTTATACGTAATAAATTGATTATAAACGATATTTTACTTAGTAGCGGCGTCAATAAAATCAATGAGTTGCGAACGAAGTCTGACGCGTCCGCTTGCTTACCCGGGCTGCAATGCACGCTCCAGCCCCGCACCACAATGCCAGCACAGCTGAAAGTTACGCGGATTTTCCTCCCCGCATTCGCGGCAGAATACGATGCCGGTTTCAATGGGTGAGCTATCGTAATTATTGGCCACGGCCAGCCCCCGCTCAAGATCATTGTCATTAATGACCCATACCTCCGGATAAGCCTGGATAAAAGAAATCTCTCCCAAGCCGCCCTGGGCATGTTCATTAAACAGGCGCGCTCTTATACCTGCATGCCCGAGCAGATCAAGCATGATCTGGGCTTCCATCAAGTTTGCTGCGGAATAAATTTTCTTCATGTGATTTTCAGCCTGTGTATTACATGCTGCATACTGTTATTCAAAATCATAAAAAAACGGTCAGCACACCCGTATAACCATACAATCTGTTATGCGAAATTTCTCCATTGGCAAAAAATCCAACGAGGGGAATATCACCCAGCGCGCGACTGATCATTTTAAGCTCCTCAGAATCCGGGCCGAACAGGCTTTCGCCACGCCCTAAACACGAGTAGTAGACAGCTCCCCTGGGGGTAGCAGTGATCCCTGATTTGATCTCGGCAAGCATCCACTGCATATCCGCTTCCGCGCTTGCACCGTCGCGGCGGCAAAACAGCAGCTGCCGGCCATTTTCAACCGTATCGCCGATGGCCAGCAATTTCCGCTCCACATCTATGCCGACGAGGTTGCGCACCAGATAATCACCGGTATCAGAACCTGCGATAGGCAATCCGACAAAAATATAATTGGACAAACGTTTCAGGTCTCTGGACAAGACCTCGCCGATTTCTTCCTTGAGTACGTCGAGCGCGGGTCTGCCGTCGAGACGCATGATCACGTTGTCCTCGCATTCCGTGATTTCATGCTGCATGCCTAGCGGTGACACGCCCTGTGTCAGGCGTGTGGTGAGTGCAACCTCGGAAGTAAAAACCACGCCGGATAAACCACCGTGGGTGATGTTATCCGCCACTTGCACATTCTCGTTGCGCGAGCTGGTCAGGCCACCCACCACAAACCCGCTTTCCATGCTGGCTGCAAACTGCTCAATCAGGCTGGGAATATTCTGATTTTCCGGGTCGCCATGAACAATGCCGAAATAAGCTGAGCCGCTGCCAATTGACAAGGCTTCATGCATTTCATCCAGTTGTCGAATCGTCGGAAAGACACGGAAAGACTGCAGCGGAAACTCGCCGAGCATGATGGCGAGCGCAGGCTGATCAAGATATTCCTGCCCGGTACTGCAAATTCCAAGGCCGGTGCTGCCTACCCAGTGTGCTACCCCGGTAGACTGCTTAAGCAGGGATAATATATCCTGCATCTGCCCAGCCAGCCTGTCTGTCACATAGATAAAACCCAGATTGGCTGTCGCCGGAATGTCACCCATCTGCAACAAACATGCTTGAGTTGCCTCGCGCCATTGCGTCGACGTTGCATGGCCGTACTTGAATCGTCCGGCCATATCAGCTCAGCGCTTCAGTCAGTAATGAGCGATAAGTTGCCACCATTGCATCCTCGTTGCCCAGTATGTTGAAAATAGCAATCAAGCCTTTGCGCCCCGCATCCTCGCGAAAAGCACGGTCTCGCCGCACAATTTCCAGCAGCTGGTCCATTGCGCCCGCGTAATCATTTTGCAGCAGCTTGATTGCACTCATTTGATATCGCGCAACCATTTTGTCTGGCTCCGCCGCAATGTCGCGCTCGAGAATTTCAATCTCCGGCGCACCCTGTGCCACACGCAGAAAACCTGCATGCACCAGCAAGGTGCTTATTTCAGCCTCTTCGCGCGCCTCAAGCGGCAAGGACTGCAACACAGATTCAGCTCTGCTGTAGTCACCCTTGAGTATCAGCAACTTGGCCAGATCAAGCGCAATGCGTGAGTTACCCGGCTCATCAAGTGCCGCCTTGGCCAGCAGCGCACAAGCCTGGTCCAGATCGCCTTCCTGATGGTAGGCGCGCGACGCATTCGCCTGAGCCATGCTCGCTTCACGCGGAACGAATTTGTCTATGACGCGCCGAAATTCAGCGTCAGATTCTGCGCCATGAACAGTGTGCGCCACTTTTCCGTGACGAAAAAATTTTACCGTAGGCACGCTGGTCACACCGTATTCTTCTTTCGCCATCCTGCCGTACTCATCCGTGTCCAGCAGGACCAGCAGAAACTTGCCGCAATACTCATCTGCAAGCCGTATCAGCCTGGGCATAAGCTTCATGCAGGGCCCGGCGCGGGGTGACCAGTAAAAAACCATTACCGATCCTCTCTCCGAATTTTCCAGCACCAGTGTCTTAAAATTATCGGGATTTGTTTCTTGTATGTAAGGAGAATTTGTCATAGTGCTGCCACGTTAACAAACTAACGAAACAGATTCAAGCACAGTAGCAACAGTGTCTTATTAGCCAGCAATGAATAACAATAGCCTGCCCCGATTCCTGGCTTGCTGTACCTCGATGGATTTGCGCCATGCCTTACTTGACCGATAAATTCAAAATAACCTTTAAATTATTAACTTTACAGCATTAAAAATTTTCGAGTAGCATGCAAGAAACTCAGGAAAATACCATGTCCAACAAGACTGTCATTTCACTCATAGTCGCGCTATTGATACTCATCATTACAATTGCAGGCTACCAACAGAGGGTTTTTGAAAAGCCCGAGCTCTATCTACACGATGCTCAAGCCAGGCTGTTGCGTTCCGACAAAGCAGTAAATCCAAAAATAAAAGTCATACTGGTGGATGAAGCAGCACTCAAGACCATGGACAGCAAATTAGGCAGGTGGCCATGGCCAAGAGCCATTTGGGGTGACCTGCTGGACTATCTCTCGATGGGAGGAGCGCGCTCCGTACTCTTCGATATTCTGTTTATAGAGCAGGATCATGCGAATAAAGCGAACGACAAAACGCTGCATGCCTCAACCAGGGAATCAAAAAATGTCTACCACAGCATGCTAATCAGGCACGAAGAGGCGGACGATGTATCCCTTGAAAAAGTCCCCGCCCTTCCCGCTGACTTCGTTAACCGTTTTGCGCTTAAAAACGTGACGAGATCACCGGCCATTAAACCGGGAACTGAAAGTAACGATTTTGCGCTGCCCATTGCGCGCTTAGCAGAGGTATCAAAAGGAGTGGCCGTAGTCGAATTCGAACCGGATAGCGACGGCGTATTACGTCGAACCAAACCCTTGCGTGAATACCAGGGGAAATATTTCCCCGTGCTGGGACTTGCGCCTTTTATGGACAGTAACACACCCATCACTATCCGGGAAAACTCCATTACCATTAATGACCGTACCATTCCCCTCGACAAGAACGGAAACAGTCTCATCAACATGTACGGTATGAATCAGATTGACACCTATTCGATGAGTGGCGTGTTCAAAACACTGCAGCAAATCAGAAAAGGCGATGATGCAGATCTTTTTCTGTCCCCTGAAATATTCAAGGATAGCATCGTGTTTATCGGCGCCAGTGCCATCGGAGCTGCGGACCTCAAGTCAATTCCGATGCACGCCAGCGCACCTGGCGTGTTATTGCACGCCTTTCAGGCAAACAACTATTTGCAGAATGATTTCATGTCTCCGCCTGTCGAAAGGCTAACTTACCTTTCGATGTTCATTGGAGTCTTTCTTACGTCATGGGCCGTGATGTTCTCAAAACGACTTTTGATCAGAGTCACTCTCCCCCTGTCGATGCTGGCACTCTACATCGGCTATGCGCTCTTTTCGTTCAGGTCAAACATGCAGGTCGAAATGGTGCCATTCATTTTTTCCACGGTCTCAACCGGTTTTATTTCATTCGCCTACCTGACCTTTACCGAGGGGGCAGAAAAGCGCAAAGTATCACACCTTTTTACCCAATACGTATCCAAAGATGTACTCGATGAGGTGATGAATCATTACAAGGATTACTTGAAATCCAGCGCAGGCCATAAAGTTGAAATTACTGTTCTGTTTTCCGACATCAGGGGGTTTACTACAATGTCGGAAAATACAGATCCCGAGAAAATCGTTGAAATGCTGAATGTGCATTTTACTGTGATGGCTGATAT
>JAYVLG010000138.1:0-41659 GCA_043759595.1 Sulfurirhabdus sp.
AGGGCCGTCAATAGTAACCAGTCTTCCAAATGCCCTGTAGGACCATAAACCGATGGGTTCAAGTTTTTGTTCTTGATTGGGATTTCCCTCAAACAAAGATCTCCATGTAGCTTCGTCGTCAAAGAGACAAGAAAATTCGGGAGTGAATTCATCGCCAATTTTTGGGTATGCCGTCGAGGCACTACCGTAACCTAAGCAATCCATGGCATTGATTTTAATCCCATTCAAAGATATGACGGCTAGACCACCTTCTTCACCTTCAGTTTTTAAGAGCTTTGCGAGCATGGCTATGTCTAACGTGTTAGCTAACCGGAGCGCCGCCGTTAGGCGGAGCAGTCCGTGTTGATTGATGTGTTTGGGTCAGTAGCCATTAATGACTTGAATTTTGTAACTATCGTGAGGTGCTGGTGGTGAATCTTTGCATCCACACGTTATTTTAAAATAGCGCTGACTACTAGGTGGAACGCTTCCAGCAATGTAGGTGGAATATTGATCTACGAATTTTCCTGCCATGAAAAGATTGACCTCGACTTGCACTCCGCTTTGTGATTTTTTCCCACGGTTCTCAATCATACCTGTGAAATAGGTTTTTCCATCAGTGGAATGTTCCTCAATATTTGAGGCCACAATTTCAAATTGGGATTGAGTCTTGTCTGAACTGGGAGAAGAGTCTTGAAGAGTATTCATTTTCTCGTTTAATGCGAGAAAATTTTTAGCCATCAAAGTTGAAAGTTGCCTTGAGAACTCAATGTTTTTCTTTGTAATGGAGTTGCCAATAGGTGTTTTCATGAATGCCAAAGAAGTTTTGAGCTCTTCTATGGTATAGGTATTTCCTAGAATTTCTGCATATTGATCTTTAATGCTGTTCCAGCCAATTGATTCATTGAAGAAACGTTCAATTTGAGCCTTTTGTTCAGGTGAAGAATTTGCCGTGTATTGGCGAACACTGGCATCTATTTCAGCGCTAATCGCTTGTTCTGCCCGGACGGCTTTAATGTATTGGTCTACAAGTGTTTTTTGTGTGCCTTCGTTGGCAAACGTATTTGAAACAACCACTAGAAACATAACAACAGTAATTAAGATTTTCATGGATTTTTCCCTAACGTGATTTAATTGTATCTACTAATTAAAGAACCCTAACGTGCTAGCTCAGGGGCTCGTCGCTGGCGGCGCGTCCCTCTGGAGCATAGGTTAGGCAGTACTGGTTGGAAATGGCGCATGTTTAATTAGTATTCTCAAAAAGCTTTTTGCTTCTCGTCACTGGTGGTTTTAAAACTGAGCTTACAAAATCACGTGCATTAAACATATGGTCAGTGCCATGTTTGTCTTTTTCGGGTTTTATGCACCTTCCACCGCTGTTGCTACATCCGTGTGATGAAAGGCAATAGAACCGAGGGTAAAGAATATAATCACGTGCCTCTGCAAGAAGTTCTCCTGTTTTTAAATCGACGATTCTCCACTCTGCCCCAACGATGCGGTCTGCATAGTGGTTGGGAGTTATTTGCTCCCAAGTAAATCCATAACGACTTTCAATTGCATCGATCTCTTTTACACTAAATAGGTGTTTAGTTTCCGCATAACATCTCATCGATCTACATGGCTTTGTTTGAACGTATTCAGATGTTATGCGAACATACTTTTTCTCAGTGTCAGTGCTTGATTTGGCTAGCCCCTCGAATGAATAATTGGTAACGGGGCTGTCTCCCATTATGGGATCCCACCCGCCATTTGGAATCACAAAATTTGTTGGATATTCTCCCGTCCAGGTATCCCCAATAAAATTCCAGTATGGCTGTTCGCCAACCCAGCGTGCGTGATCATCGTAAAGGCGTGGCCGTTTAACCCCCGCTACATTTTCAGGTGTGCGCATCTGATATATCGAACTAACATCTTCAACCGTTTTATATATGTGATATCCGCTCTCGTCACATAGTGACCCAAAGTAGATGTCTTAATCAAAATGTGTTTGAGCACAACTGGAAAGAAGAAATGGTATGCAAATGATTGGAAGTTTATGGATGGTCGATTTGATCGGCATCATTTGTTTGTAACACTCCCGATAGTCGGTCCGTAACGTATTTAAGAGGCCTAATAGTTATTATACGTACCCAGCGGTCAGTATTATTGTTAATAATAAGGCGTGATGTTTTTCATTAAGTTTTTGATTCATTGCAACTCCATAAATTTTCCTGTCCGTATATGCAGTAATAATACTGCAAATCAATAACCTCATTGCATAAAGCTTTAGTTTGGGATGAATTTTGCCGACTAGTTGGCCGCTATTGAATGCTTTACGTACTTTAGATGATGATCCTGTGACAGTCCGCTTGGGGTCGGATATGGCTGTTCGCTTTTTTTTATAAAGCAATGGTCGTCCGATGCTCCGTTATTAGGCAGTTGCACAGCCAGTTTGAAATCTTCATTTCCACTCCTGACACCTTGATACTTCATTTTAACTAATTCTGTAGTGGCTTTTGGGGTGTGTCCTTTGGGTTCTGAGGTCGCCGACGTTGCTGGCGGAGCAGATACAGATTTAGCGCAACGCTAACGGATAGGGCAACCGAAAGTGACACGTTGACGGATAAGGTTGATGTCGAGTCCTTCGTGATAGAGTTCTTTTCCCCCGCAGCAACCTGGCTATCGCGAATGTTCTCAACAATTGGGCTGTTCGATCCATAGGTTGTCTTACTTCCCAAGTTGCCACTGATGTCCTTGCCATTGACCAACACACTCTCCCCAGTGACAATAACGGAGATTCGATCTCCGTTGTCTGCCGTCACGAAGCCGGACTTGTTTCCTGCTAAGTTCACTCCACGTTCAGGTCCTTCCTCTATGAGGTGGTTTGTATCTACCAGCGACCAGTCTTTGCGATATTGCTTCATGTACTCGGTTGCCGTTTCGAGGCGATCCTTTGTCCATGCTGCGAGGAGGCTTTGCGAGAAAAACAAGGTACTGATGACCACCAGAATTGAGAGTAATTTCATAGCAACTTGTCTCAATTGATATTTGAGTGGGCTAAGGTAATTTGGGCTGACCACCCTTAAAGCTTGGAAAGAGCCTCGGATATTTATTTTGCTACCAGCACTGAAATGCTCGCCTTTGCCAGTCCTACTTGACCGTATTTGAGGATTTAGTGGTATCAACATAGATCATCTCCTTGGTTGAAAATGAATGGTTCTCAATTAAAAATAGAGAAGCTTGCGGATTTTCGTCTGATTTAAACAGTATGTATATAACTTGAAAGTCTGCCCATGCTTGTGAAACAGAAGATCTGCTTTCCAACTTTTCTAGAAAAACAGCATACTGGAAAAACCACACAAGCCACATGTAATAAAGCTTAGCATAAGAACGCATGGTAAAATACCGTGCTGTTTTCTGGCAAAAATTGCGCGCTGATTTACATCTATAGCGGCAACGTGGAACTAACCAGCCTGCGCGGCTTTATCGTGCAGCGTCCGTGTTAACTGCCGGGGCCGGGCTAGGAGTTTTTTGGCTCGCTGCAAGGTGGCGTCTTAGCTCGCCAAGTTTTGCTGGAACACCCGAGCTACCTGCAACAGGAAATGGACGTGAACGTGTTACAACCAAAAAGTTGGTGACATCAGTGTCATCTGGTGGTGATTCTTGTTTCTGTGCAAATGACATAGTGCCTGAATATCGAACCGATGTTTTATTAGGTGCTGGTGGTTCAATTGAAACGTCAAGCTCATAGGTGACCTCGCTCGGAGCAGAGAGAAGCAATTGGCCATTTGCACCAGTAAGCTTACGGCCTTGCAGTCCCATCGCGCCAGATAGCCGCGTGGAAACGGGAGTTTTTTCTTTGATATTACATGGCCCCTTCGGTGCAACTTCCGCCAATATAGAAATTGGAACAGCAAACGTCATAGGCATCATGAAGAGTGTATTTTCGGGCATCTGTTCTAGTTGAACCTGGGTATAGCCCTTAACTAGAACTGCACCCTTCAGGTAATAGATTTCGATGCCTTGGTCGCCTTGCGTTACCGAAAAATAACGCTCGTCATTCTTGTAGTCAGTAAGTTGAAACGAGATCGCAGAATCCATGCTCATGGTTTCTGAGGAAGGACGTGCCCATTCATTTCTGCATCCGACAGCATCCGCATAAACAGAGAGCGACAATGAGATGCCGATGAACAGTACAAAAATTTTACAGATTCGCAGCATCATTGACTCCTAATGCAAAGGTAACGGCGCCCGTATTGACCGACATGTTAGGTTCCGTGCTCATGGCAAGTCGCAACGAATAGAAACGGATTGCCAACGACAACAGACTCCACAATGTGTGGTCCCTGGGCATCCGTATACCGTCGGAGCGCGTAGGTGCCGGAACAGTGTTCGCCCTCATCGCTAAGAAGGTTGCGCATCGTTCCGCCGACTTGGCCGCCTTTAAGCGTAGCCGCCAATTGGTGAGACAGTTGTCCATTCAACCTCTCATCAAACATTTGCACCTCCAGTTCGTATATGACGTAATAATACTGCAAATCAATAACGCTCGTTTGATTGGAATGAAATAGGGGGAAATCCAGCAAATCGGATGGCCGTTGTTGAGCGGATTACGGACTTTAGATGATGGGGTTATGACGGTCGGCTTAGGGTCGGCTGTACACATTCGACTAGCTCGCCACAAGCAGCCTGCCAGAACGGAATAAAGTGGAGCTGTGTTGAACAAACTGCTAAGCGTTTGCCCGCGAACTCCAAATCATAATTAGCCCCACAATCCATGCTATGCCCACAAACAGAGAAAATGGGATTAACAGGAAAAGCAAGAAGGGGGCAGTTTTAAAAACGAGCAGGAACGTAAACGCACCAACGATGTTACCTATGGCCACTAAATTATGACCTCTTTTGAAGCGTTTTTTGCGTTCAGGCAGAAATGAGCTAGGGGAAAGACCTATGCGCCACCAAATGATACAGAGCGCTAGAATATTTAATAGATGTGGTGCAAATCGAACTAGAGACGGATTGACCTGTGGAAAATACTTGCCGAAGAACATATAGAAAGTGGTTGAAAGCATGGCACCCAATATCAAGTTCAGTAGGTACAGGTAAGGTAAAAACAAGTTTAGGTTTCGGAGAAACATTCTAAATTCCTTTGCCTAACAGTTAATTAACGAACCCGCCGGTCAGTGCTAAAATTAAAAATAAGGCGTGCTGATTTTTTGTAACATATTGATTCATTTAAACTCCATAAATTATCCTGTCCGTATATGATGTAATAATACTGCAAATCAATAACCTCATTGCATAAAGCTTAGATTGGGATGAGTTTTGCCGACTAAATGGCCGCTATGAAAGCTTTACGGACTTTAGATGATGGGCCTGTGACAGTCGCCTTAGGGTCGGGGGCTGCCGATCGGTGTTTTGAATAGCAGAAGCTCGAAGCGAAAATTGTTGAGTTTCTTCCTAACAAATCGCAAGTGACCGCTGTTGGAGGTGGAGCGGTCGTTGTTGCCAGCCTCATCAAATCGGCGTCCTTCCTGTAAGCGGTCATTGCTCATGAAATTGTCATCAGGCCGGTTAGGGTCGATATTGCCAATTGCCAAGCGTCGGCTTTGGAGCAGGCTAATTCTTTTAGAGCTCCACAAACTGAGCATCCCAACAGTGGATAATGGCGAATTCACACTGCCGACCCTAATTGGCCAGTGACGCAAAGCTCTGCACTCTCACTCTTACACGAAGTTAAACACATTCAATCATCAAAATCATCCTCTAGGACGCTCTCATAATCCTGACCGCCATAATATACTCCGATGATAGAAACCTGTTCTGCGTCCACATCAAAGGCAATCACAGTCCGTTTTTTATAATGCGTGGTCCGTATGCCAAGACGAATATCATCACGGCAATTTCCTCGTAGAGGAAAAGACTTCATGCTTTCACAATACGTAACAATTGCACTGACATAGCGTTCAGCAATTTCAGGTGAGGCGACAGTGGCAATGTACCGGTAGAGCGCAACTAGTTGTTCTTGTGCTTCTGGCGTAAAAACGACGTTGTACGTCATCAGGGTTTGGTTTTCTTGTGCTCGGCAGCGAGGGTGGCCCGAATTTGGTCAACGCTAACAGTGCTAGCTGGATTGGCTTTCAGTGCATCATATGCTGGTCCTACTTGATCGCGGAGCCAGTTATCTACTGCACGATCACGCGCCATCAGAACACGAAGGCCGTCACGAATGACTTCGCTTTCGGTCGCATATTCGCCGCCAGCGACCTTGTTCTTAACTGCATCGGCCATTTCATTGGGTAGGGTAATACTGAATTGTTGGGTTGTGCGCATGATGAGTCCCATTAAATAGAATAGGATTTAATCCTACACCATCAAATGGGTTCATACAAGATTCAAACCTCCTTCCTAAACCTCATCTTTATTTATTGGAGGGGGTTCAACTAGTTTTTTGAGGGAGGATATTTTGCGAATTGTCTGCCGTAAACCCGTCATTCGCTGTCAATCAAACCCTGGCAGGGGGGCGACCGTCCGCTGATGCCGAGGAGCTGACAATCGAAAAGATATCCACGCCCTTATCTACCTGGTACTTCATGGGCTTTAGTGGTTCCGATTTAATCGTACAATGCCTGCAAGATCAAGTCTGAATTGCTTCCAAGTTAACAAATATCACGGTACCTTAATGTTTTCTTCTTCGTTTGCGCCTCTGTACCTCGGCAGTGAATTACTTTTGGTGGTTGTGTAGATTCCTGTTCGTACAGTCGGACGTGGCGTAGTAAGATAGTGTAGTAATATGTTTTTCTTATTTGTAAGTCCCATCAATTGGTAAGCGCTAAACTAATAGAACAAAACGATTTTCCCTTCATTCATGCCATAATATTTCATGATTTCCGTTCATCACACATTAAGCTCTTCACCCTGCAAAGAAGGCGGGGATGTCCAGGCCTGGCTCGATACGCTATCCCAGCGCTTTACTGCTGCTGAAATTGAAACGATTCATCTGGCCTGTGAATTCGTAACGCCGCTCTATGCCGGCCAAGTTGAGGTAACAGGTACGCCTCTGATGCAACATGCTTTGGGTGCAGCTTCGATTCTGGTCAGCATGAATATGGATTTTGAAACCATTTCAGCGGCTATTCTGCATGCAGTGCCCCAGTTTATGGATACCTGGATGGAAACCCTGACAACGCGTTTTGGTCTGAATATTGCCAAACTGGTTGAAGGTATTTCACGCATGGAGCAGATCCAGGAATTCAGTGAAATGCACGTGCAGCAGAGTCTTGAGCAGGAAAAGAAAAAGGGCGATAACATCCAGCAGATAGAAGGCCTACGCAAAATGTTGCTGGCGATGGTGGAAGATATTCGCGTTGTACTGATCAAACTGGCTGAGCGTGCCCAGACCATGCGTTGCCTGGCTAGTGCTACGGAAGATCAGCAGAAATTGATTGCGCGTGAAACCCAGGGGCTATTTGCCCCTTTGGCGAATAGGCTGGGTGTTTGGCAAATTAAATGGGAATTAGAGGACCTTTCCCTGCGTTATCTGGAACCGGATCTTTATAAAAAAGTAGCAAAGTTATTGGATGAGCGCCGTGTCGACCGGGAACAATACATCACCGATGTATTGACACAGTTAGAGCAAGTGCTTGATTCAGCAGGTATCAAGGCTGAGGTCACCGGGCGGCCAAAACACATCTACAGCATCATTAACAAGATGAAACGCAAGCAGGTTGAATTCACTGAATTATATGATGTGCGCGCCGTCAGGATATTGGTTGATGATGTTAAAGATTGTTATTCAACCCTTGGGCTAATTCATAACTTGTGGCAGCCAATACCCAGCGAATTCGATGACTACATTTCTCATCCCAAAAGCAATGATTACCGCTCGTTGCATACGGCAGTCATAGGCCCAAAGGGGCTTGCGCTGGAAGTGCAAATACGTACATATGAGATGCACCAGCACGCTGAACTGGGTGTGGCAGCTCATTGGCGCTATAAGGAAGGCGGTAAATCCGATGCACGATTTGATGAGAAAATTGCCTGGCTGCGCAAAATTCTGGAATGGAAAGAAGAGGTAACTGATAGTGGTGACATGATGGAACAGTTCAAAAATGAATTGTTCCAGGACCAGGTTTACGTTTTGACACCTCAAGGTAAGGTCATTGATTTACCGAAAGGCGCAACCCCCATAGATTTTGCATACCTTTTGCACACCGATCTGGGGCACCGCACGCGGGGAGCCAAGGTGGATGGCCACATGGTGCCGCTCAATTACAAATTGCAGAACGGTCAGCGTGTTGAAATTCTTTCTACAAAGCAGGGTGCACCAAGCCGGGATTGGCTAAACCCCAGTCTGGGCTATCTGCAAAGCCCCCGTGCCCGTGCCAAGGTGCGGCACTGGTTCAAATATCAGAATTTTGAAGAAAATGTCTCGCAAGGCAGAGCGCAACTGGATCGCGAATTACATCGGTTAGGTGTGACATCGCTTAATCAGGAAAAACTCGCACAAAAACTGCATTTCAATAAGCTGGAAGACTTGCTGGCGGCTATTGGTCGCAGTGACGTGACGCACCGCCAGATCATCCTGGCTATTCAGGATGAAGTTGCACCTAAAGTAGAAGAAGTGAGTAAGCCTTTTACGCCCAGACCATCAGCAGCACCCGAATCCCCTGCAGGTATTTTGATTGAAGGGGTGGGTAATTTGCTCACCAATATGGCAAAGTGCTGCAAACCAGTGCCGCCTGACCCAATAGTGGGTTATGTGACACGAGGCAGGGGAGTGACAATTCATCGCAGCGACTGCAAGGCTATGCTGCGTCTGACTGATGAAAGACGGAGCCGGCTTGTAAATGCGCAATGGGGGGGAAAGAAAGCCTCGGCGTTTGCAGTAGATATTGAGGTGGATGCTTATGATCGGCAGAGCTTGCTACGGGATATCACGGATGTATTTGTCAGGGAAAAGGTTAATGTGACCAAGGTTAATACGTTGAGTAAAAATAATCGGGCCAAGATGCAATTCACTATTGAAATTGCTGATCTGGAGCAATTAAGTCGATTGATAGCGTTGATTCACCATGTTCCCAATGTGATGGCTGCCAGACGTCAGAATTAATCTGGGTTTTATAATAGTTCGTTTTTTTGCATGTACAAGATGTTATGTTCAGCTAGTGCATTGATAATAGTAGAGATTGTGTTTTAGTGTTATTGGATGTATTTCATAATGTCATTTGAAAAATATTGCTTTCTGGTTTTTCTGCAGGCTAATCTGCGCTTTAGCAATTGAACCTATGAGAATTCTCAGTTACAATACGCAGGCTTTTTTAGGCGGTTAGCTCAGCTGGTTAGAGCGTCTGGTCGACATCCAGAAGGTCGGAGGTTCGAGTCCTCTACCGCCTACCACATTTATTTTATAAATAATTTGGTTTCTGCATATTAAAAATCGAAGTTAATCGGTTTTTTCTCTTCTACTTTAAATTCCACCAATCTGTTACAAAATCCGGCATTTACTCTAAATGCTGTATGTATGCACGTTAGTTTTTCTTAATCGACCACCTTTAAATAAGCTTCGGATTTTTGTGTTTGATTGCTGCAATAAAATACTAAGGATGGTGCTTCCTGATGACTGGTTATAGTTGATTTTTGCAAATGGGCGGTTTGATTTGAAGCATTGCTCAATCCCCTGATCGTTATCGCGTGTCAGTGTTCAGTGCTTCCATCAGACTATGGATGATGGTATCTCTTAAAGATTGCCATTGTCGTTTTCCATCGAAAACGTGTTTTTGGTTGATTTCCAATTCTATTCCCACATAATTTTCAGGCTCAAACTGGCGTCTTAAATAGGCAGTGAAGCCATCAGACTTGCCTGTGTAAGGGTAGTTTCTGCGTATTTTCAGATTGGGTTGCTGCGATTTGAATGCGGTTTGCCAGCGAGAGCACAGTTCAGCTTCGGCTTGTCGCGTTGGATCATAAAGCAGACCGATATCAGCATTGCGTATTTCTCCGTTAAGCTCGGGTGTGAAGCTATGAGATGAAATGTGAATTACCTTTTTTCCTTGTTCAATGGCATTGGAAATAACCGACTCTGCTTTGTTTCGGTACGGCAGGTAATAGTGTTTCAATATCACATCGCGGATGGCTAATGGTGCCTGAGACACCGTTTCAAAGTTGAGTTTCGGATGCCCGATAGACCGGTTGAGATCGATGAGCAGGCGACTGGTAGTAGATATGAACAAAGGTGCAGAAAGTGTTTTGGCTAGTAATTTTGCCATGGCAAGCGCGCCCGCATCGTAACCACGATGAGACTCAAGCTGTAGCTCATGGCCTGTGAACAGGTGACGAAATTGAGGGGGAATCCGGTTGCCACCGTGCTCGCATGTAATCAGAAATTGAATGGTTTTAGGCATGTTGCGGTAAAAACATTTGCCCCTTTTCGAGGCATGTGCAAAGTGACAGGTAAACTGCTTTCAGGTTTTGGTGACTGAAATCTCCGCCAACTGCTTGAAAAATGCGGCGAGCAAGGGGCCCGTGTTCCAGAATGACATTCAGGATTGCATGGCTGGTTTCACCAAAGGCAGGTTTATTCCACATCAACACTTCGATCAAATGACGCCACAGTTCCCGTGCTTCACACCTCGGCGCGGGGAATCCCATAAGAGCAAGAAAGTCTGTATCTTCTATCATGGTCTTTTCAGCATCGCGTATGCAGTGGTGCATGATCTGTACCAGACGTTCCGTACTGAACTGTTGTTGCATTTCGAGTGTGGCCCACTGGTTATCATAAATGGCTCTGACAACAGCAATGACAGCGCTCGCAATAGCAAGATCTGCCTGTGGGCATTCTTGCAGATCAGTCACTCTGATTTCAATTGCATTTCGGTCGAAGCGCGGGATTGCCCCTCGGGCGTTGAGCCATTCATGTTGAAGCACACCATCGGGATCAAATAGTGCAATGTCGCGATACATGGGAGAGAGAATCTGCTCAACGTATTGAGATTTTGTCATCGCTGTTTCAGGAATGACCTGGCCAATAATGGAAGGGATTTTGATAGGGTGGGAGCGATAAACTTCCATACGATAATCCATAAAATGCGCATTATTACCTTCAACAATGGGCGAACTTGCAGCAATAGCCGGAATGATGGGGAGGACGAGACGGATGGCAGCATGGAGTCGGGAAAACTCGTCATCATTGAAAAATGGCAAATTCAAATGCATGCTTTGCAGGTTTGCCCAGCCGTGTTGTTTGCAATTGAAAATGCGGTCAAATGTTTGGTAAATATTGGTATTGTCGTGGTCCCACAACCTTGTTTCGTTATGGGGTTTCATCCATGGATGCATGGCAGAAGGCATGAGCATTGCGTTATGGGGTGCTAACAATCGGTTGATGTATTGAATTTCTGTCTGGAAGGTGGCAACAAGGGGCGCGATGTCTGGAACAGGGGAGGGGTTTTTAATTTCTATGAGATGTTTGACTAGTTCATTGGACCAGCCAACTTCCCCTCTTGCAACGTCTGAAACATAGCTTCCGGCTTCCATACGTAGTAGTTTGTCTGTCATGGGGATGACAGCAAGGGTATGTTGATCAACAATCATGTACTCAAGCTCTATGCCATACCCCGTGAACGCATGGAGTGCCAAAGCATCACTCATCGCGAACCCCGCTTACGTTCTTCGATGCGCCTCAAGAATGAACCCATGATTTCCCGGTAGATGGCATCTTTTAGTACACCATCTTCATTTCCGGCATCGACATTGGGGTTATCGTTAATTTCAATGACATAGCAACGGTTTTCCAGTTGTTTGAGGTCGACACCATATAGCCCATCCCCTATGAGATTGGCCGCCTTGAGTGCGGTCATCACGACTACCTCAGGTGCTTCGCTTACTGACACAGCTACCGTAGGCCCCTCACTTAAGATTTGCCGCTGTTCATCACGTTTGACTATTTGCCAATGTCCGCGAGGGAACATATATTTGGCCACGAAAAGCACACGACGGTCCAGAATTCCAACGCGCCAGTCAAATTCCGTTGGCAGCCATTCCTGGGCAATAATGAGTTCCGATTTTTCCAGAAGTACGCTTGTTTTAGTGCGCAATTCCGCTTCTGTTGTAACTTTCATCACCCCGCGCGAAAATGAGCTGTCAGGTTGCTTAAGGACGCAGGGCAGGGCAAGGAGTGGCACAATTTGTTCAATATTGTCACGGTGAACGATCAACGTTTTGGGCGTTGGAATATTGTTTCGAGTAAGAAGCTCAGCCAGATAGACCTTGTTATTGCATTTCAAGATGGAATCGGGATCATCAATCACTACCAAGCCTTCTGCAACAGCACGCCGCGAGAAACGGAAGGTGTAATGGTTGGCGAAAGTCGTTTCGCGAATGAATAAGGCGTCAAATTCAGGCAATCTGCCAATGTCCGTACGGGTGATAAACTCCACTTGCAAGCCGAGGCTTTCAGCTGCCTTCTCGAATTTTTTCATGGCCTTTTCATTGGATGGCGACTCTGTATTATCAGGTGCATGGAGGATGGCCAGGGCGTAACGAGGCGCTGGCCGTTTACGCATGTGCAGTCTGCGCCCCATGAAATAGTCAGTCGCAGCTTTAACCACAAATTCCTGATGATGGGGCGGAATATCACTGGCAGCAATAGCCCGTACAGTAATGAGACGCCACTGATTGCGCTTGCGTACGAAAAAAGCACGCAACAAGGGGGACTGCAACAGGTTAAAAAGTTGATGACTCAGCGTAGCGTATCGATTGGCTAAATTTTGTCCAAAATAGATACTGAGCTCAAATTCATCCGATTTAATGGTTGATAATGACTTTTCTATCAATTCATCCAGACTTTCAGTAAGAAGGCGGACCAGATTTTGTGATTGCAAGTCTTCCATCGTTCCTACTTTTGGGAGCGGTTTCTGGCCGCGCGCTTCCGCAAGCAATGAAACGTAATAGCCAATACTTTGGTAATGGTAGGATTTGCAAAGGTTGAATACCTTGATAGAGCGGTCATTACCGTAAGCTGGATCGGTAAGGTAGATGCGCGCAGGGACAACTTCCACACCCGGCACTTCAAGTGGCCAGTCCCGAGGGTTATTCACGACGAACAAGTTACGCATTGGTTTGCATTTTGCTGCTTGGGGGCTGGATGACAAGCAGATTGGCGTCATGAGTTACGATGCCAAGTAAAATAGCACCCAAAACACGGTCGATATCGATCCAGTATTCATGGGTAGGACCAAACGGATGGGGTCCATAAGGATCGGCCACTAACACGGTGTTATTCTTCCTGTTATAGCCGGCAATGACTACAAAATGTCCACTCGGTGTGCCACGCACGTCATCAGGGATATCTTCATTTCCATACTCACGTGCACAACGATAAAGGTAAGTAGAACTGAGGCCGGTCAGAATGGGGGTATTTCGCCGTAACATGCCTCGAATAAGCGGCCGTGTCAGGTCCTGAAATCGTAGTCTGCCTCCCAGATTAAGAAAGTCCAGGTAGCCTTCTGTTGCAAGTGATAGCCTGGGGTCATTTTTAACTTCACGTTGGCGCTGAAGGCGTTCTGCAATATTCATGGGAGGTTTGGCAAACCAGGTAGGATCAAACACCATCAGGTTGTAAGTGTAAATGGTCGCTTTAAAACCTTTACGCAGCGCATCACAAGCAAGAAAGACCGCAAAAGTGCCACCTTGTTCGAATTTATGAGTTCGTTCAATAACGCTATCAAGTGATCCATTTTCCCCCCAATAACGATATATCGCATTCAGGCAGGTAGGTCCACAGGTGGTTTCATCTGGCTGAGGCTGCATTTTGACTGGCAGTTTCAGCGTAGTTGGCAGCATATTGGTAACGCCTTGTATGTAATGTTTATGATTATTAGTTCGGCACTTAAATATAGTTGAAAGTTAAAATTTATTTTCCGTTTATTGAAGGAAAAATAGTTTGGATGTAGCTAACGGGAACCTGGAAGAGTTAAATATTTAAATGCCAGCCTGATGCTTACCGTCTGCTATATTTGATAAAAGATAAATCAAAATAAGTATTTCTACAGGTTAAAGTATGAATCCACGATGAATATTGCCAACCTGACGATTGCAGAAGCACTGATTAGCCTTAAGGTTTCAGAACATGGGCTTGATTCTGCCGAGGCGGGAAGACGCCTGAAGGAGTTTGGTTACAATCGTATAGAAGAGGTGAAAGGCAAACCTCTCTGGATACGATTTCTAAATGAGTTCACGCATTTTTTCGCGCTGATTCTGTGGTTTGCTGCCGGGCTGGCGATGTTTGCCGAAACCAGAAACCCAGGCGAAGGCATGTGGCATCTCGTCATCGCAATCGTCGCAGTTATCTTGATCAACGGAACCTTTTCGTTCTGGCAGGAATATCGAGCAGAACGAGCCATTTCAGCCCTCAAAAAACTGTTGCCTCAACACGTGAAGGTCATGCGTGACGGTCAACTGCAGACGCTTGCCGCTGAGCTTCTTGTTCCTGGAGATGTTGTTCTGTTTGAAGAAGGCGATAATGTTCCAGCTGATTGTCGGCTGATCCAGGCTTCCGGTGTCCGGGTTAACGCTTCAACCATTACTGGCGAGTCTCTGCCCAAGGCACGAACCGCAGAAGGCACCGATAATGGTGAATCGCTTGATGCAAAAAACCTCCTTCTCGCAGGAACCTCACTGGTATCAGGAGAAGGCAAAGCCTTGATTTACGCAACTGGCATGCATACTGAATTTGGCAAGATCGCCCACCTGACGCAAACCGAGGGCAAGACAGCTTCCCATTTGCAGATAGAAATCGCGCGTCTCTCGAAACTGGTCGCCATGTTTTCCTCGGCATTAGGGTTATTCTTTTTCGGGATTGGCTTTGTCGTCGGCCTGCCGTTCTGGGAAAACCTCATGTTCGCCATTGGTATTATCGTGGCTAACGTGCCGGAGGGACTGTTACCCACGGTCACGCTGTCGCTTGCGATGGCCACTCAGCGAATGGCAAAACGGAATGCCTTGATACGCCACCTGCCCGCTGTTGAGACATTAGGTTCTACCACCGTTATTTGCAGCGACAAAACCGGCACCCTGACGCAAAACAGGATGACGGTGAAGCAAGTCTTCGCCAGCGGCGTATTTTATCCATCGGACGGCAACGGCGCTAACGTAAGCGACGTGCACCTGCTTCGCAATGCACAGCATTGTCATAACCTGAAACGCAGCAACCATGATGCTCAAGTGGTCTGGCTGGGGGATCCGATGGAAATAGCCCTTGCAGAGTTCGCCAGGAACCTCAAGGATTTCGGCGAGGCACCGGTCATCAGCGAGATCCCTTTAGATAGCGAGCGCCGCAGAATGTCCGTGGTCATCAATCACAGTGGCGAGCGGTGGCTGTATTGCAAGGGTGCGCCTGAGGTGGTTCTTGATCTGTGTGACCGCATAGACACCAATGGGGTGCAGACGTTTCTCGAAGCTCCAACCCGGCGCCAAATCACCGATGCACAGGAGAAAATGGCTGGAGGTGGTTTGCGCGTTCTGGCTTTCGCCTATCGCAAGCTGCAGCATGATGAAATGCCCGATGAAAAGGAAATGGTGCTGTCAGGTCTGATCGGATTACAGGACCCACCGCGGCCAGAAGTCCCTGAAGCCATGGAACGCTGCCGAACGGCCGGCATCAAGGTCATTATGGTAACAGGTGATCATCCGCATACAGCAGTCGCAATTGCCCGTGAGATTGGCTTGGTAAAAACTGAAAAACCCCTCGTGGTGCTTGGTGAATCGCTGCGAAAAATGACTTCAGCGCAGTTACAGATAGCGCTTGATAGCCCGGAAATACTGTTTACCAGGGTAACGGCTGAACAAAAGATGCTGGTTGTCCAGGCATTAAAAAGAAAAGGCGATATCGTTGCGGTTACTGGTGATGGTGTGAACGATGCGCCAGCACTGAAATCTGCCCACATCGGTATTGCCATGGGCATCTCTGGTACTGACGTTGCCAAAGAAGCTGCCGACATGATTTTGCTGGATGACAACTTCGCAAGTATCGTCAATGCGATAGAAGAGGGGAGAGCGGTTTTTGAGAATATTCGAAAGTTTCTGACCTACATCCTGACCTCGAATATCCCCGAGTTGATTCCCTATCTTGCTTTCGTGCTGTTTAAAATTCCGCTTCCGCTGACCATCATCCAGATTCTCGCGATCGATCTTGGCACAGATATGTTGCCTGCTCTGGCGCTTGGCGCTGAACCTCCTGATCGAGGGCTCATGCAACAACCGCCGCGACCAGCCAACGAGCGACTGCTGTCGTGGTCGCTGCTTGCAAGGGCTTATCTCTGGTTAGGAATGCTGGAGGCAACAGTGGCGATGGCAACATTTTTCTTTGTGCTGCACCAAGCCGGTTGGCACTATGGTGAGGTGCTTGGTAAGACTTTCGCTCTTTACCTTCAGGCAACGACTGCTTGCCTGGCCGCCATCGTCATGTCACAGGTGGTTAACATATTTCTCTGCCGCCATCCCAAAGAATCAGCGCTCCGCTTCACGCTGATGCAAAATCCATTGCTCATGTTGGGGCTGAGTGTCGAGCTCATTCTCATTATGGTCATTGTCTACACGCCGCCAGGAAACATGTTATTCGGCACACAACCGCTAACTGCAGAGGTTTGGTTGTTAATGATCCCTATGGCCTTGGGGTTTGGACTGCTGGAAGAGCTTCGCAAACGTTTAGTACGAAAACGTCAGTAGTGTTTTGATTATGTTAGAGCTTCTGTTTAGTGTGGTTGGCCTTGTTACAGTAACAGCACGTAAACGCAGGTGGATATTGCTATTTTTTCCTGATTAGTTACGTGCCTCAGTTAGGTATTGTGTACTTACTTTAACTGCTGGCATACGGAGGTGAAGGAGTTACGTAAAACTTTTAAATGAGATAAAACGTGAAAGCCAATTCTATTCATTTAATGTTCATTGTTGAGGGTAAGCTTCTATTTTCGTAACTGAACCAGGATAAAACATAGTTGATTGATGTTGAATAACTGCAGTTATCTCCAATTGGATAGGGCTTATTGCAGTATCACTGTGGTTGTGCGAAAATGAGCTTTTGCCGTGTAACTCAAAGTAGTAGTGTACTTTTGAAGTGGGAATTGCACTATTTGCTGGTTCCGGATTTAGCAGGCACCGTGCTTCTAGCTAAATGAAATAATTTATAAGGGACGAACGTTCGTTACCTTTGATAGGGTAGGAAGCGAGGGAGTAATCCTGATCGCTCCTGCATAATACAGAGTGCGGTTATCCGCACTTTTGTTTTTTCTGGAACGTGTATTTATGCTTGTTGTCCGTTTGCCTGATGGCTCTGAACGCAATTTCGACAGTCCAGTAACTGTGGCCGATGTGGCCGCCAGTATTGGCGCTGGATTAGCGCGTGCTGCGCTGGCCGGTAAAGTGGATGGGAAGTTGGTCGATACATCTTATCTGATTGAAAAAAACGTCGATCTTGCAATTGTTACCGATAAAGACGCTGATGGGCTCGACGTCATACGGCACTCTACCGCCCATTTGCTGGCACAAGCTGTAAAAGAACTCTTTCCGGATGCGCAGGTAACGATTGGCCCGGTAATCGACGATGGTTTCTATTACGACTTTTCCTATAAGCGCCCATTTACACCTGAAGACCTGGCTGCTATAGAAAAGAAAATGGCAGAAATTGCCAAGCGTGATTTAAAAGTCGAGCGCAAAGTGCTTGAAAGAACAGATGCCATCCGTTATTTCATGGATCTGGGGGAGCATTACAAAGCCCAGATTATTGAATCAATACCAGGTGATGAAGATGTGTCACTGTATACCCAGGGCGATTTTACAGATTTGTGTCGTGGCCCCCATGTGCCCACAACAGGGAAACTAAAAGTATTCAAGTTGATGAAGCTGGCAGGTGCCTATTGGCGCGGCGATTCAAAAAATGAAATGCTGCAGCGAGTCTATGGAACAGCCTGGACCAAAAAAGAAGATCAGGAAGCCTATCTGCACCGTCTGGAAGAAGCAGAAAAGCGAGATCACCGCAAACTAGGCAAGGTGCTGGATTTTTTCCATATACAGGAAGAAGCGCCTGGCATGGTTTTCTGGCATCCCAATGGCTGGGAGATCTGGCAGCAGATCGAACAATACATGCGCCGTAAATTAGTGGACCACGGATATCAGGAAGTACGCACACCTCAAGTAATGGATCGTGCTTTGTGGGAAAAATCAGGACACTGGGAAAATTACCGTGAAAATATGTTCACGACACATTCTGAATCCCGCGATTATGCAGTAAAACCGATGAATTGCCCGGGTCATATTCAAATATTCAACCAGGGATTGAAAAGTTATCGGGAATTGCCTTTGCGTCTTGCCGAGTTTGGATCGTGCCATCGCAATGAACCATCAGGTTCGCTACACGGGATCATGCGGGTACGCGGCTTCACACAAGATGATGCCCATATTTTCTGCACTGAAGCGCAAATTCAGGCAGAAGTGGGTGACTTTATAGATATGCTTCAGGAGGTCTATAAAGATTTTGGTTTTAATGAAGTGCTGGTTAAGTTGTCTACACGTCCGTTAAAACGGGTTGGCGCAGATGCATTGTGGGATAAGGCTGAGGCGGGCTTGGAAGCGGCGCTGAATCACAAAGGCCTGGAATGGGAATTACAACCAGGTGAAGGGGCTTTTTATGGCCCAAAAATTGAGTTTTCCCTGAAAGATTCTATTGGCCGCGTTTGGCAATGTGGCACAATTCAACTGGATTTTGCATTGCCAGAGCGATTGGAAGCAACTTATATAGCAGAAGATAATTCGCGCCAGGTTCCGGTGATGTTGCATCGCGCCATTCTGGGTTCCATGGAGCGTTTTATCGGTATTCTGATAGAAAACCACGCAGGAGCTATGCCATTGTGGCTGGCACCGGTCCAATTGGTAATTATGAATATTACTGATAAACAGGCCGATTACGTCAGTTCTGTAGCTGAAGAATTAAAAAAATTCGGTTTTCGCGTGCAAACAGACTTGAGAAATGAGAAAATAACCTATAAAATCCGCGAACATAGTTTACAGAAGCTCCCATATCAGATTATTGTTGGTGATAAGGAAATGGAAGCAAAGCTGGTTGCCGTGCGTACACGTTCAGGAGAAGACCTGGGGCAAATGTCACTGGAAACACTTGTAGAGCGTTTAAAACAGGAAGTGTCACAACGAGGTGTTGTGGCTTGAATTGAGCGAGGGGTGAAGTTCAGTATTTGGAATTGATTTCCATTGCTGTATACTTCACCCCTTCGCGTTAACTTGATTTGGAGGTTTTCACTATCGCTCAGGGTAAAGAGCAGCGGCTAAACGGCGAAATAACTGCACCGGAAGTCCGCTTGGTTGGTTTAGAAGGCGAGCCGCTTGGTATCGTCAGTTTGGCCGAGGCATTAAGGTTGTCTGAAGAAGTGGACGTTGATCTGGTTGAGATCGCACCACAGGCTGAGCCACCTGTTTGTCGCTTGATGGATTTTGGTAAGTTCAAATATCAGGAAAGCAAGAAACAGCATGAAGCCAAACTTAAACAGAAACAGATTCAAGTCAAGGAAATAAAGTTTCGTCCGGGAACGGATGAAGGTGACTATCAAATTAAGCTGCGCAATTTGATACGTTTCCTGGAAGAGGGCGACAAAACCAAAATTACTTTGCGTTTTCGTGGTCGTGAAATGGCTCATCAGGAGATTGGTTACAATCTTTTGAAGCGTGTTGAAGCAGACTTGTCTGAATTTGGCGCTGTAGAGCAATTTCCGAAAATGGAAGGCAGGCAAATGGTGATGGTGCTTTCTCCTAAAAAGAAATAAGCGCAGCTATTTTAAAATAAGTGATGTCCGGGCTATTTAAAGCTTTCTTGGCTGAAAGCGCCCGGCGTTAAGCTAAAATTGGAGTTATCAATGCCTAAGATGAAAACCAAGAGTAGCGCTAAAAAGCGCTTCAAAATTCTGGGTGGCGGTGGTGTGAAGCGTGCTCACGCCTATATGCGCCACATTCTGACCAAGAAAACCACTAAGTCCAAGCGTCAGTTGCGCGGTACTGCCATGGTTGATGCCAGCAACACACGCTCGATTCGAGCTATGATGCCATACGCATAAAGGAGAGTCAGAATGCCTAGAGTAAAACGTGGTGTCACGGCACGAGCCCGTCACAAAAAAGTAATAGCTCAAGCGAAAGGTTTCCGCGGTCGTCGCGGTAATGTTTACCGTATTGCCAAGCAAGCGGTAATGAAAGCTGGGCAGTATGCCTATCGCGATCGTCGTCAGCGCAAGCGTCAGTTCCGCTCATTGTGGATTACCCGTATCAACGCGGCTTCTCGCGAGTTGGGTTTGACATACAGCGTATTTATGAATGGCCTTAAGAAAGCGGCTATTGATATTGACCGTAAGGTTTTGGCTGATATTGCAGTTTTCGACAAAGCAGCTTTTGCTCGCATTGTTGAGCAGGCTAAAGCTAGCCTTGGCGCCTAAGAAGTAACTTGAAAAAAGGAGGCTTTATGCCTCCTTTTTTTGTCTTAAGATATAAGTAAACTTAATTTTACTCCGCCTGAATCGTTATAATAAATTATTTTAATTTTCATTTATAACAATGTATTATGGTTGGTAGTTGATGTGGATTAAACTTTAGTTTATTTCCCTGTGATAAATAATTACATTCAAGATGCAAAATCTCGACGATATTCAAAAAGAAGCGCTCGATCTATTTCAAACAATAGATAATGTGGTAGATCTTGAGCAAGCTAAAGCACGTTATTTTGGAAAAAATGGCGCGCTGACAGAGTTGCTTAAACAGCTTGGGAAAATATCCGCAGAGGAACGCCCTGCTGTGGGTGGACGAATTAATCAGGTTAAACAGTTGCTTGAGCAAGCTCTCAAGGAACGAAAAGATACTATTCAAGCGCAAGTGTTACAGAATCAGCTGGCAAAAGAATCCCTGGACGTGACTTTGCCGGGCAGGGGTTTGGGTGTTGGTGGGTTGCACCCTGTAACTTTAACGTTGCAGCGTATTGAATCCCTGTTTCATTCGATTGGTTTTGAAATAGCGGAAGGTCCTGAGATTGAAACGGATTTTCATAATTTTACTGCATTGAATATCCCTGAAGATCATCCTGCGCGTGCTATGCATGACACGTTCTATGTAGATAGCAAACATGTTTTGCGAACACATACGTCACCAGTTCAGGTTCGTTATATGCTCAATCATCAGCCTCCCCTGAAGATCATTGCGCCTGGACGTGTTTACCGCTGTGATTCAGATGTGACTCATACGCCCATGTTTCATCAGGTTGAAGGGCTATGGGTCGATGAAAATGTCAGTTTCGCGGAATTAAAAGGCGTTCTGGCTGATTTCATGCAGCGCTTTTTCGAACGGGATGACTTGAAAGTGCGCTTCCGTCCTTCGTTTTTCCCATTTACAGAGCCTTCTGCTGAAATGGATATCGCATGTGTCATGTGTGAAGGCAAGGGTTGTCGCGTGTGCAGTCATACAGGTTGGTTAGAAGTGTTGGGCTGTGGCATGGTCCATCCAAATGTTTTTGCACATGTCGGTGTCGACAGTGAGAAATACTTGGGGTTCGCTTTTGGGTTGGGAGTAGAGCGTTTAGCTATGCTTCGTTATGGCGTCAATGATTTGCGTTTGTTTTTCGAAAATGATCTACGCTTTTTAAAGCAATTTAATTAGCGGTTTGTCTTGATACTGGATGAATTCATTGAATCGCTCTTTTGCGATTAACGTTGTGACTTTGTAGTGAATACTAAAATATGAAATTTTCTGAAAACTGGTTACGCACATTTGTAAATCCTGAGGTTACCAGTGAGCAGCTTGCACATGCCTTAACTATGTCTGGCCTGGAAGTGGAAGCGCTTGAATCGTTGGTACCCGATTTTAATAATGTGGTGATTGGCGAAGTCTTGTCTCTTGAAAAGCATCCGGATGCAGACCGCTTGCAAGTATGTAAAGTCAATGTGGGTGCAGATGCCCCATTGCAAATTGTTTGTGGTGCAAAAAATGTCCATGTTGGGGCTCGTGTTCCGTGTGCTCAGGTTGGCGCGGTTTTGCCCGGAATAGTCATTAAGCAGGCAAAAGTTCGTGGTGTTGAATCAAGTGGCATGCTTTGTTCAGAAAAAGAAATTGGATTGGCTGAAGAAAGCGATGGTTTATTGCTTTTACCAGCTGATGCACCTGTTGGTCAGAATATTCGAGAATACCTCGATCTGAACGACAAGCTATTTACATTAAAATTAACGCCAAACCGTGGGGATTGTTTAAGCGTAACCGGTGTGGCACGTGAAGTGTCTGCCGTTACCGCTTCCAGTCTGGTTTTGCCAGAAGTAACACCGGCTGCAATAGATAAATCAGCTGGAATGCTTGCAGTTAATGTGCTCGACGCCAAGGCTTGCCCTCGCTATTGCGGCAGGATTGTGCGGGGTGTGAATTTGGCTGTCCCTACACCTGCATGGATGATGCGTCGGCTAGAGCGTAGCGGATTGAGGAGTATCAACGCTATAGTCGATGTGACAAATTATGTGTTACTGGAACTTGGTCAACCACTTCACGCGTTTGATCTCAATAAACTTAATGGTGGCATTACTGTACGTTTTGCGACGCAGGATGAGCAGCTGACGCTTTTGAATGAACAGGCTGTCAAGCTGGCTGGAGATATGCTGGTAATTGCAGATGATGCCAAGGCTCTTGCGTTGGCAGGTATCATGGGTGGGCTGGATAGCGCCGTTAGTGACACCACGACAGACATATTTTTGGAAAGTGCATTTTTTAGCCCTGCAGTCATTGCAGGAAAATCACGAAGTTTTGCAATTTCATCTGATTCTTCATTTCGGTTTGAACGCGGTGTAGATTTTGCTTCTACTCGCACAAGTCTGGAACGTGCTACCTGTTTGATACAGGAAATATGTGGCGGAGTGGCAGGTGAAATCACCGAAGTAACTGGTGAACTGCCAAAGCGGGATCCTATACAGCTGCGGGTTGCCAGAGCTAAGCGTGTATTGGGAATAAATTTGCAAGAAGATCAGGTTGAAGCGCTATTAAGGCTTCAGCAATTGACCTTTGTTTCAGACCGTGATGTTTATTTTGTTACACCACCCAGCTATCGTTTTGATTTAAACATCGAAGCAGATCTGATTGAAGAGTTGGTACGTTTATATGGTTACGACAACGTTAAAGCAATTTCACCGCGTGCAAACTTAGGTATGTTGCCAAAGTCAGAATCCGTGCGAGAGGATTCTGAACTGCGGCAGGTTTTAGTTAATCGAGATTATCAGGAAGTTATCAACTATAGTTTTGTAGATGAGACTTGGGAGAAAGATTTTGCTGGTAATGCCAAGCCGATAAAGCTGCAGAATCCTATTGCAAGCCATATGAGCACAATGCGCTCAACATTGTTTGGTGGATTGATTGATGGCTTACGGTTTAATCTTAATCGTAAACAAGAACGCGTACGATTATTTGAATTGGGCCGTTGCTTTGTGGGCGATCAGCCAAGTAGTGATCAACAGCCTTTGCGTATTGCAGGATTATGTTATGGATCAGTCAGGTCTGAGCAATGGGGTGAGTCAGCGAGAAACGTTGATTATTATGATATGAAAGCGGATGTAGAGGCTTTGTGCTGGCCTGAAATCCCCCGATTTGTAGCTGCTCAACACCCGGCATTGCATCCTGGGCAATCTGCAACTGTCTGGATTGATGGTAAGAGCATTGGTTGGCTCGGCGTATTACATCCTCAATGGCAGCAAAAATATGATTTACCTCAGTCTGCCACTTTGTTTGAACTTGATCTTGCTTCATTGCAAAAGAGAGTGGTACCTGTATTTAGTGAGTATTCTAAACTTCAGCAGGTACGCCGAGACATTGCAGTTGTTGTGGATGAAAGTTTGAGCGTGCAAACAATACTGGATGCATTGCTTGAAAATAAGCCTGCTATCGTAACAGCAGTGGAATTATTTGATGTTTATCGCGGCAAAGGCATTGATTCAGATAAAAAAAGTCTTGCATTCCGCGTGCTGATGCAAGATACTCAAAAGACGCTTACAGATAAAGAAACGGATGAAGCAATTTCTCATCTGACACAAATATTAAATAACCGATTTAACGCAAAATTACGAACATGAGGGAGCATTCATGACTTTGACGAAGGCCGAGTTGGCAGATTTATTGTTTGAAAAAGTAGGTTTGAACAAGCGCGAAGCAAAAGATATGGTGGAATCTTTTTTTGAAGAAATCCGTATTGCGCTTGAGAGTGGGGACAGTGTTAAATTGTCTGGCTTTGGGAATTTCCAATTAAGAGACAAACCCCAGCGTCCTGGCCGTAACCCAAAGACTGGTGAGGAAATTCCTATTACAGCCCGTCGTGTAGTTACATTTCATGCCAGTCAGAAGTTAAAAGCTTTAGTGGAAAAGAACTATGGCGGAAACGCTGCTTAAGGAGGAGTTGCCTCCTATTCCTGCAAAACGTTACTTTACCATTGGTGAAGTAAGTGAATTATGCGGCGTTAAGCCGCATGTCCTGCGCTATTGGGAACAGGAATTTACTCAGCTTAAACCGGTTAAACGTCGGGGTAATCGTCGTTATTATCAGCATCATGAAGTGTTGCTGATACGTCGTATACGCGATTTGCTTTATGAGCAGGGCTTTACAATCAACGGGGCTCGAAATCAGCTTAGTGAAGGCGATGCTTCCGTTTTTTCAGCTGTTTCAACCAATGGTGATGAAAGTCACTCGGTAGCAATTGAAATGGATGAAGATGATAAAATTGGTTATGCGCTTTTACGCAAAGAAATAAAAAGCGTTTTAGAGTTGCTTCAAGCCTAGCCTCTTCTCTCAATTCTGGTATAATCGCACGCTTCGGGGCGTAGCGCAGCCTGGTAGCGTACATGCATGGGGTGCATGTGGTCGGAGGTTCAAATCCTCTCGCCCCGACCAAATTTCTGCAACAAAAGGCTCGTCATAAATAAAAGTGAAAAAGCAGAACGTTTGTTTCTATTCAATTTTACCTATAGTCTTTTGCTTCAATATAATTGATGTAACCGGGAAATAATTATGCGTATCCTGCTGAGTAATGATGATGGATATTTCGCTCCCGGATTGGCCGTTCTGGCCGAAACGCTTTCAACATTTGCAAATATAACGGTGGTTGCGCCTGAAAGGGATCGTAGCGGGGCGAGTAATTCTCTGACCTTGGATCGTCCGTTGATATTGCGCCAATCTCATAACGGTTTTTATTACGTGAATGGCACGCCTACTGATTGTGTGCATTTAGCGGTTACCGGGATGCTGGATGAATTGCCCGATATGGTGATTTCAGGTATTAATCACGGTGCAAATATGGGCGACGATACTATCTATTCCGGAACGGTAGCTGCGGCAACTGAAGGGTTTTTATTGGGTATTCCTTCCATTGCGGTTTCATTGGTTAGCGCTTCAAAAGGTAACTATCTGACTGCAGCTAAAGTGGTTGCTGATTTGGTTAAACGACATCAGAATTCTGGATTTTCTGACCCAATTTTGATGAATGTGAATGTACCTGATATTCCTTATGAAGCAATTAAGGGCATTGAAACAACGCGATTGGGTAAGCGGCATAGAGCAGAAGCTGTGGTAAAGTCTGAAAATCCTCGCGGCCAGACAGTTTACTGGATTGGAGCTGCGGGTGCAGCGCAAGACGCTGGTGAAGGAACAGATTTTAACGCCATTAGCCATGACAGGGTTTCTTTGACGCCTTTGCAAATGGATTTGACACATTTTGCGCAACTAAGCGCCACGAAACACTGGTTGGAAGCATGAGTACTCGACACACCGGCATTGGAATGACTTCACAACGTACCCGAGCGCGTATGGTAGAGCGTTTGCGACAACTGGGTATCAAGGATGAGGTGGTGTTGGCTGCGTTAAATGCGATACCTCGCCACATTTTTATTGAAGAAGCACTATCCAGTCGTGCTTATGAAGAAATTTCTTTGCCGATTGGATTTGGTCAGACAATATCTAACCCTTATATCGTTGCGCGCATGTCTGAATTGTTACGTGCTGGGGGCGAGTTGAATAAAGTGCTTGAGATTGGAACAGGCTGTGGCTATCAGGCTGCAGTATTGTCTCGAATAGCCAAAGAGGTTTTTTCTGTTGAACGTATTGCGCCACTGTTAGCTAAAGCCCGAGTAAGTTTGCGTGAGTTACGTTTGCCAAACGTGCGCCTAAAACATGCTGATGGCTGTATGGGGTTACCTGAAGCCGGTCCATTTGACGGTATTATTATGGCAGCGGCAGCGACGCATGTTCCGCCTGAGTTGTTGCAGCAACTTGCTGAGGGTGGAAGAATGATCTTGCCGATTGGTAGTGGAGAACAACGTTTGCGATTGATTGAACGAACTGCTGATGGATTGGTCGAAACTGAATTGGAACCGGTGAAGTTTGTGCCTCTGCTGCAGGGGGTTTCTTGAAATTGTCTTTTGCAATCAGTGATTCCCATCTATTTCAGGGATTTTGCCGTCAGTACGGCATTTTTTTTTCTTTAGCCCTGTTATTGACCCTTGGTGGATGTGCATCGAATCAATCAGCACCAGTGATAGATCGTGCAGACAAATCGGCTGTTAAAACAAAATCCAATGCAAGGGATACAGACGTAGATTGGCGGCCAGATACTTATGTAGTTAAAAAAGGCGATACATTGTTTAGTATCGCGTTGGAACATGGGCTAGATTATAAAGAAATAGCTGCGTGGAACCATATTGAAAATTTTAATGTGATCAGGTTAGGGCAGCGATTAAAGTTTAAGCAGTCAGAGAACGGGCCGGTTATTACTGCGCTTAAATCTCCGGGTGAAACAAAAGCTATAGCTGGAGAAGGGTTGGTAAAATCCCAGCCTGTTGCTGAAAAAGTCCCTTATTCTGACCAAGCCTTTGCACAGGCTTCAACCAAAAAGGTTGTAGTAGCCACGCAAACTAAGACACCGCCAGTAGTCGTTCCCGCAACTGTAGCAGAAAAGCCTGCAATGAAGGCAACGGAAGAAAAACCGGATCAGACTGGCCAGGTAGTAAGTGATGATCAGGTTGACTGGATTTGGCCAGCGCAAGGTAAGTTGATTGCCGGGTTTAATGATGCTGGTGGAGCCAAGGGTCTGGATATCTCCGGGAAAAGTGGTCAATCCGTTTTCGCTTCTGCTCCCGGTAAAGTTGTATATAGTGGTAGCGGTTTGCGTGGTTATGGTAAACTAATAATCATAAAGCATAATAAAACGTTTCTCAGCGCTTATGCGCACAATAGTCGGATCCTTGTTAAAGAGGGTCAAAGTGTCACCAAGGGCCAGAAGATCGGTGAAATGGGTGATACGGATTCTGATCAGATTAAATTGCATTTTGAAATACGGCGCCTTGGCAAGCCTGTAGATCCTATGAAATATCTGCCTGGGGACAAAACCTCATAAAATCTTAAGGGGAAGTGTTTATGCAGGACGAAGAAGAGCAGCTCGAACCAAGTTTCTCCTCTGAGACCAGCGAAGCATTGCCGGTAACAGAATCTCTTTTTGGTGATTGCCACGGAGATGTTACTCAGATTTATCTTAATGAAATCGGTCAGAATGCCTTGCTCAGCGCGAGTGAGGAACATGCCCTTGCACGCCTGGTCAGGGATGGGGATTTTCAGGCCAGGCAGAAGATGATTGAGCGAAATTTGCGCCTTGTGGTGAATATAGCGAAGCGCTATATTAATCGCGGAATGCCGTTGATGGATTTAATTGAAGAGGGTAATCTAGGGCTCATTCATGCTCTGGATAAATTTGATTATGAACGCGGTTTTCGTTTTTCTACCTATGCGACTTGGTGGATTCGTCAGAATATCGAACGCTCTATCATGAATCAGTCTCGCACCATCAGATTACCAGTCCATATCATAAAAGAGTTGAATGTCTGTCTCAGGGCCTATCGTCACCTGGAAGCACATAGTGATAAGGAACCTAAAATTGAAGATGTGGCGCATCTTGTTGAAAAGCCGGTTGAAGAAGTCAGAAAGATACTCAGGTTAAATGAGCGCATGGCGTCTCTGGATGCGCCGCTTGATATTGACCCGATGCTATCTATTGGTGAGGCTGTACCTGATGAGCAGTGCCTTAGGCCCGAAGATTTGTTTCAACTGGCAGAAGTAGAACAATTTGTTCAAAGCTGGATGGATCAGTTGAGCGAAAAGCAACGTTGGGTCATTGAGCGGCGTTATGGTTTTGGTGAGCAGGAAGTTCACACGCTTGAAGATCTGGCTGAAAGTCTGGATCTGACTCGCGAAAGAGTGCGCCAGATTCAGATGGAGGCACTACAAAGTTTGCGTCGAATTCTCCGGCTTGCTGGTATTTCCAAAGACGTTTTACTCTGAATTGCATTTTCTCATCTTGTATCTATTTATTGAGTTCGAGATTTGGCAATTGAAATGATTGACTGGAATAAAATAGAAACTGTTTTTCTGGATATGGATGGTACTCTGCTGGACCTTCATTTCGACAATCATTTCTGGCTATCGCATGTTCCGCAAAGATATGCTGAACGGCATGGTGTGAATGCTGAAGATGCACATGCTGATCTCGCAATTCGCTATCAGCGGGTTATCGGTACAATGCAGTGGTACTGCGTTGACTACTGGACTCGTGAACTATCCCTTGATATTGAGAAATTGAAAGAAGAGGTTGCGCATTTAATTGCTGTGCGCCCTGATGCATTGGCATTTTTATCTTTTTTACGTGCATCTGGCAAGCGTTTGACGCTTGTTACTAATGCGCATTCAAAAAGTTTATCACTTAAAATGAAACGGACAGAATTGGATATCTATTTTGATGCAATTATCTGTGCGCATGATTTAGGGATGCCAAAGGAACAATCTGGATTTTGGGGTAAGTTGCAGGCAATAGAGCGATTTGATCCGGCATTGACGCTTTTAGTGGATGACAGTCTTCCGGTTTTACGTTCGGCCAGGGATTATGGGATTGCACACCTATTGGCAATACATCAGCCTGACTCCAGGCAGCCTGCAAAAAACGTGGAAGAATTTATGGCAGTTGAACGTTTCAACGATATTATATCTTGCTGATTAAACCTAGAAACCTTAGTTGGATGAGTTGGAGTGTGCTGTTTTTGGAGTGCAGGGCAACACGCAATGACGCAGAATGATCATTCCGCTTCAAGGAGTTGCAACGCCCACTGTGCTGCGAAAACTGTGCAATTCAACCCATAGCGGTCTCACCAACCGGAAGAATCAGGGAATCATTCAAAATTCTATTAGAATTATTTAGTTAAAGGTTAAGGTTAGCGGTTAACTGAGGTTTCTAGGAGCCTGTCGGACTTGAAGAATCGAAGCGAAAATTTAGCTGGGCGAGGGCCGGTTTTCACGATTTTGCAGGGTAATAGTCATTCTATTACCCAAAAAAGTGGCGAAATATGCACCGGCCAGGTGAATTTGCATCCGATTTCCTTTAAGTCCGACAGGCTCCTAGGTTAAATGATTTGTTTGGTAGTAATGGATGTTTAATTGAGTATGAGGGCAGCGGCAACTTTTCGTCCTTCAGCCATAAGTATATTGTATGTTCGGCAAGTGGCATAAATATCCATGATTTCGATGCCAATCTGGTTGCGCGTTAAAGTTTGTGTCAGGCTCGGGTGGGGAAACCGTAAATTTTTTCCTGTTCCCAACAAGACAATTTCTGGCTCAAGACTAAGTATGAATTCAAAATGTTCACTGGTTAATGCTTCAAATGAAGGTGCATTCCAATCCTCTACCAGCTTATCTGGCAAGGCTATCAGGCTTTTATCATAGTGAATTTGATTAATGACTACATAGTCTTCCCCGTATCCTGTGAAGAGGTTTTGTCCGGCAGCTTTGGCTAGGTGAAGTTTCATGCGTGTTCTCCATTTGCGATGCGGATTGGGCTCATGTAATATTGTACGATTTTTTAAGTTTATTATAGCCAGATCCAAGTATATGGAAGAATTTCCAAGAATCAAGCGACTCCCACCCTATGTATTCAACATTACGGGTGAATTGAAGGCAGCCGCGCGAAAGCGCGGGGAAGATATTATTGATTTTGGCATGGGTAACCCCGATCAGCCAACACCAAAACATATCGTCGATAAAATGATTGAATCTGCACGTCGTGGCGATACACACCGCTATTCTGTGTCAAAAGGCATACCTCGCTTACGCAAGGCGATATGCAATTGGTACAAGAAACGATTTGATGTGGATATTGACCCCGATAAGGAAGCGATCGTTACCATCGGTTCCAAGGAAGGTATTGCGCATTTGGCTTTAGCTACGATGGACCAGGGGGATATTGTACTGGTCCCTAATCCCAGCTATCCGATTCATATTTATGGGCCTGTTATTGCTGGAGCTGATATCAGGCACGTGCCAATGACACCCGGGGTGGACTTTTTCGAGGAACTTGAAAAAGCAATCAAGGATTCCTATCCTAAACCGAAAATGTTGATTCTGAACTTTCCGGGCAACCCGACCACGCAATGCGTTGAACTGCCTTTTTTTGAAAAAGTCATTGCGCTGGCAAAAGAGCATGGCATTTTTGTGGTGCACGATCTCGCCTATGCCGATATTGTGTTTGATGGTTATGTAGCGCCTTCAATTATGCAGGTGCCTGGTGCCAAAGACGTGGCGGTGGAATTCTTCACGCTATCAAAAAGTTATAATATGCCAGGTTGGCGTGTGGGTTTTATGGTGGGAAATCAGCGGTTGGTGGCTGCGCTCGCGCGTATGAAAAGCTATCATGATTACGGCACGTTTACGCCTATTCAAGTGGCTTCGATTCTTGCCCTGGAAGGACCGCAGGATTGTGTTGAAGACATCAGGCTGATGTACCAGAAACGGCGTGATGTCTTGTGTAAAGGTTTGCATAGCATTGGCTGGATGGTTGATATACCCAAGGCTACGATGTTTGTCTGGGCGCAGATTCCAGATGCGTATCGTGCCATGGGATCGCTGGAATTTTCCAAAAAAGTGTTAGCTGAAGCAAAAGTTGCAATTTCGCCAGGTATTGGGTTTGGTGAATATGGTGATGATCATGTTCGCTTTTCACTGATTGAAAATGAATCCAGAACAAAGCAAGCCATTCGTGGTTTAAAAGAAATGTTTCGTAAAGATGGCTTATTGAAATAGAACTAGCGCTTGTATGCGCAACTTATTACATCTTTGCGGTCATATAAAATGAATAAAAGGTATTTGAATGAAACCAATTAATGTCGGTTTATTAGGTTTAGGTACTGTTGGTGGAGGAACGCTCACAGTATTGCGCCGCAATCAGGTTGAAATCACGCGTCGTGCCGGTCGGGAAATTCGCGTTACGATGGCAGCGGTACGCGATATTGAAAAAGCAAAAAAATACGCGGGTGATGGTTTTAAAATTACAACCAATCCTTTTGATGTTGTGGATAATCCGGATATTGATATCGTTGTTGAACTTATCGGTGGCATAGAGCCTGCAAAGGATCTGGTCATGATGGCGATTGAAAATGGCAAACATGTTGTGACTGCCAATAAGGCATTGATCGCGAAGCACGGCAATGAGATTTTTGCCGCCGCGCAGGCCAAGGGGGTAATGGTTTCTTTTGAAGCAGCGGTTGCGGGTGGTATTCCTATTATCAAAGCGCTGCGTGAAGGATTGACGGCTAATCGTATCGAATGGATTGCTGGCATTATCAATGGTACAAGCAACTTTATATTGTCAGAAATGCGTGACAAAGGCTCAAGCTTCGAAGAAGTACTCAAAGAAGCACAGGAATTGGGTTACGCAGAAGCTGACCCGACCTTTGATATTGAAGGGATCGATGCGGCGCATAAATTGACGATCATGTCTGCCATTGGTTTTGGTGTTCCAATGCAGTTTGACAAAGCTTATACAGAGGGTATTTCCAAACTTACCCGAGATGATATTCAATATGCTGAAGAGTTAGGGTATCGTATAAAGCTGCTGGGTATTACACGCTGGACACCTGAAGGTATTGAATTGCGTGTACATCCTACCCTGATTCCCGCTAAGCGATTGATCGCGAATGTGGAAGGTGTGATGAATGCGATTCTGGTGAAAGGCGATGCTGTAGGTGCAACCATGTATTACGGGGCTGGTGCCGGTGCTGAGCCAACAGCTTCTTCTGTAGTTGCAGATTTGGTGGATGTGACGCGCATGCATACGGCCGATCCAGGTAATCGTGTGCCACATCTTGCATTCCAGCCAGATGCACTTTCAGATGATCCTATTCTGCCTATGTCAGAAGTCCGTACTTCTTACTATTTGCGTCTATGTGTGTTCGATAAAACGGGAGTGCTGGCGGAAATAACAGGCATTCTTGCGAAGCTGGACATTTCAATCGATGCCATGGTGCAGAAAGAGCCACGTGAGGGCGAGACATTGGTCAATATCATCATATTGACTCATATAACAACAGAAAAATATGTGGATGAAGCTATTGCGAAGATTGAAGCATTGGCTTCTGTCTCAGGTAAAGTAACGCGTATCCGGTTGGAAGAGCTCAATAAAAACTGATCGTTTAATTTAATGGGATGAAAGGGAAGTATTTTCATATTGTACCCATTTGTCTCATAAGTTGATTTTAGGGAAGGGTATGGCCAAACACTATACTGGATTGATTGAACGTTATCGTGATCGCTTGCCTGTCACGAGCGACACCCCAATTATTTCATTAGGTGAGGGTAATACGCCTCTAATCGAGCTTAAGCACCTGCCGAAGCTTATAAAAAAAGATGTGCGGATTCTGGTTAAGTTCGAGGGTTTGAACCCCACAGGATCTTTTAAGGATCGCGGCATGACCATGGCTGTGACAAAAGCTGTGGAAGCTGGTTCAAAAGCAGTGATCTGCGCGTCTACCGGGAATACTTCGGCTGCAGCAGCAGCCTATGCAGCCCGGGCTGGGATAGCCGCATTCGTGTTGATTCCTGAAGGGAAGGTTGCCTTGGGAAAATTGTCCCAAGCCATGGTGCATGGCGCGGTGATTATTCAGATTAAAGGCAATTTTGATGACGGAATGCGGCTGGTCTGGGAAATTTCAGATGATTTACCTTTAACGACCGTCAACTCAATCAATCCATTTCGCCTTCAAGGCCAAAAAACAGCTGCATTCGAAATCATAGAGGAGTTGGGAGAAGCTCCTGATTACCATGCTCTGCCAATCGGTAATGCGGGCAATATTACGGCGCATTGGATTGGTTACTCTGAAGCTGCATGCATGGAAACGGCGTCATGTGCTTTCTGCGATGGCAATTGCCAGTTCAAAAATGTAAACCTGGCGGAGCGGCGGCCAATTATGCTTGGATATCAGGCTGCAGGTTCTGCACCATTTTTGCGTGGTCAATTTATTGATCAACCTGAAACAGTTGCAACCGCTATTCGCATAGGCCACCCTCAATCCTGGGATCGTGCATGGAAAGTGAAGGAAGAATCAGGTGGCTGGTTTGGTGAGTGCACCGATGCTGAAATTTTAAAAGTGCAAAAGTTGCTGGCGCAAACTGAAGGGATATTTTGCGAGCCGGCTTCTGCAGCCTCATTGGCTGGTGTGCTGAAAGATCTGGAATTAGGGCTGATCGGCGAAGGTAGTACGATTGTTTGCACCCTTACTGGTCATGGTCTTAAAGACCCTGAAATAGCTATTGCACAGTGTACTCAGCCAGTATCTGTAGAGGCTACGCGTAGCGCAATTGAAAAAATAATTTTAGCAAGCATCGCTAAATTTTAGTGACTGGTTTTTGTTTAGGCCGAGACCTTGCTCACTTTGCGAAAACAATGGCATGTAAAAACCTTTTAAGTTCAATTAAATGACCAATAGCAGTGTCAGGCTATCAATCAAGTAAATCTCATAGAAAAATCCACTGCTTTTACGTCTTTCGTCAGATTGCCGACTGAAATGCGGTCTACCCCAGTTTCCGCTACCAAACGGACTGATTCTAATGTGATTCCTCCTGAAGCCTCCAATACCGCGCGCTTTGCGGTAAAAATAACGGCTTCTCGCAGTTTTGAAAAAGAGAAATTATCCAGCAGAATCAACTTGGCACCTGCTTGAAGGGCTTCATCTAATTGAGACATGTTTTCGACTTCAATTTGTATGGTGACGTCTGGCTTTACCAATTTCCGCGCATTTTCCAAAACTGTAAGAATGCTTCCAGCAGCCGCAATATGATTTTCCTTGATCAGGATGCCATCATACAAGCCTACCCGCTGGTTATGGCCACCACCTGCAAGAACGGCATATTTTTGGGCGATCCGAAGCCCTGGCAACGTTTTGCGTGTATCTAAAATAGACGCCGAAGTGCCTGCAATTTTATCTACATAGTTGCGAGTTAGTGTAGCCGTTCCGGATAGCGTTTGAAGGAAATTGAGTGCTGGGCGTTCAGCGGTTAGCATTGCGCGCGCATTGCCGCTGATTTCACATATCTTTTGTGAGGGTGTGATGCGATCGCCATCCTTTGCGAACCACTGAATCTGAATGTTCGAGTCAAGTCGTTTGAAACAACTTTCAAACCAGGCTTTTCCACATAAGGTGGCATGATCCCTGCTAATAACCTTGGCTATGGCAGTTTGAGATGCAGGAATCAGTTGGGCAGTTATGTCACCACGTCCAATATCTTCGGCTAATGCAGTGGTGACGTTTAACTCAATGGCAGATGTGATGTCCATGTTTTTAGCCTATTATGGTCAGTGCATAGAAAAGTATAAATTTTATCGTAGTTTGCTGTTTGCGGGAGAGAAGAATGTTGAGCATTATTTCATATGGTATTGGCACAATCATAGGTTTTCTGCTTATTGCGCTTTTAGTATTCTGGATCATCCAGGATATAACCCAGAAGAAACATGCTGTTTTGCGGAATTATCCTTTAATTGGGCGGTTACGGTATTTCTTTGAAAGTCAGGGAGAGTATTTCAGGCAGTATTTTTTTTCAGGAGATCGAGATGAAATGCCTTTTAATCGTGCTACCCGTAATTGGGTATACAGAACCGCTAAAGGACTAGGTGGCAACATTGGCTTTGGTTCTACCAATGATCTTCGGGAACCAGGCTCGATAATCTTTGTTAATGCTGCGTTCCCCGTTTTAGCTGAAGATAGTCTAACCATTCCACCATTGGTAATCGGTGAAGGGTATTGCATCAAACCATTTGTGGCACGTTCAATTGTCAATATCAGCGGCATGAGTTTCGGTGCAATCTCAGGCCCTGCTGTACAAGCACTATCGAAAGGAGCTGCCGAGGCGGGATGCTGGTTAAACACAGGGGAAGGCGGGCTTTCGCCTTACCATCAAGCAGGCAATTGCGATCTCATTATGCAGATAGGGACAGCCAAATATGGAATACGTGACCGCGATGGCAAGTTTTCCAGGGAAAGGGCACGTGAATTGGGGGAAATAGTCAACGCTTTTGAAATCAAGTTGTCTCAAGGTGCCAAACCTGGAAAAGGAGGGGTGTTGCCAGGTATAAAAGTGACAACTGAAATAGCCAAAATTCGCGGTATTGAAGCATTTGTAGACTCCTTAAGCCCTAATCGCCACCGTGATATTGCAAATGTGGATGAGTTGCTGGATCAAGTTGCTTTGATTCGGGAATTGTCAGGCCGCCCAGTTGGTATTAAAACAGCGATAGGAGGCTGGCAGTTTATGAATGATATATGTGATGCAATATTACGCCGCGGGTTGGAGTTTGCACCGGACTATATTTCTGTTGACGGAGGTGAAGGGGGGAGTGGGGCCGCGCCACAGGTGCTGGCTGATCACATGAGTTTACCGATAGCAGAGGCATTGCCCAGGGCTGTAGACGCGCTAATTGAGTCAGGTCTAAAAGAGCGTATAAAGGTGGTGGCAGCCGGAAAAATGGTTACGCCAGCTAAAGTGGCCTGGGCGTTGTGCATTGGTGCAGATTTTGTGAATACAGCACGCGGTTTTATGTTTTCATTGGGTTGTATTCAGGCAATGCGCTGCCATACTAATATGTGCCCTACCGGAATAACAACACATAACAAACGATTGCAGAGAGGACTTGTGGTGCAGGAAAAATATCTGCGCGTGGCCAATTATGCTCAAAACATGAATAAGGAAATTGAAATGATCGCGCATTCTTGCGGTTTGCATCACGCAAGAGAGTTTCGCCGGGAACATGTACGCATTGTTCAAACGGCCGGTCAGAGCATAGCTATGAACATGCTTTATCCCTATCCAGCACTCAAAGTCAGTTGATAATTAATGATGTTCTCGTGTTGCTAGCAGTTGAAATTATCGTTTTGCCCCCAAGTTAAGCTGTAACGATGATTTATTAAAAGGAAATGCCATGCGTTTTGACAAACTAACTACAAAATTTCAGCAAGCCCTTTCTGATGCACAAAGTATCGCTGTTGGCAGCGATAACCAATTTATTGAACCACAGCATTTACTGTTGGCATTGCTTGATCAGCAAGATGGTGGAACCTCGTCTTTGCTTGGGGGGAGGGCAGGGGCCAATGTTCAGCCCTTGCGCACCGCGGTTCAAGCAGCTATTTCACGCTTGCCCAAGGTGGAAGGACATGAAGGGGAGGTATCACTTTCTCGAGATTTAAATAATTTATTAAATGTGACTGATAAGGAAGCACAAAAGAGAGGGGATCAATTTATTGCCTCAGAACTGTTTTTACTCGCTCTGGCAAATGACAAAGGTGAGACCGGTCGCCTGTTGAAAGAACAAGGTGTCACCCGTGATTATCTTGAAAAAGCTGTACAGGCAATGCGCGGTGGAGAATCTGTCAAAGATCAGGAAGCTGAAGGGCAAAGAGAAGCGCTGAATAAATATACGATTGATCTGACAGAGCGGGCCAAACAGGGCAAGCTCGATCCGGTGATCGGTCGAGATGACGAAATTCGCCGGACCATTCAGGTTTTGCAGCGTCGCACCAAAAACAATCCGGTTCTCATTGGTGAACCTGGCGTGGGTAAAACTGCCATAGTAGAAGGCCTGGCTCAGCGCATTGTGAATGGTGAAGTACCTGAAACTTTGAAAAACAAACGCGTTTTATCACTCGACATGGCTGCGCTGATTGCTGGCGCAAAATATAGAGGGGAATTCGAAGAACGCCTTAAATCCGTTTTAAAAGAATTAGCGCAGGATGAAGGCAAAACCATCGTGTTTATTGATGAATTGCACACGATGGTGGGCGCTGGCAAAGCAGAAGGTGCTATGGATGCAGGTAATATGCTCAAACCTGCTCTGGCGCGGGGTGAATTGCATTGCGTAGGTGCGACAACGTTGGATGAATACCGCAAGTACGTTGAGAAAGATGCCGCTCTGGAGCGGCGCTTTCAGAAAGTGCTTGTGGGAGAACCAACTGTAGAAGACACCATTGCTATCCTCCGTGGTTTGCAGGAAAAGTATGAAGTGCACCATGGTGTCAATATTACCGACCCAGCCATTGTCGCAGCTGCAGAATTATCAAACCGATACATTACAGACCGTTTTTTGCCTGACAAGGCAATCGATCTGATCGATGAGGCGGCAGCACGTGTGCGGATGGAAATCGATTCCAAACCGGAAGTAATGGATAAGCTGGAACGTCGAACCATTCAGCTCAAGATTGAACGTGAAGCAGTTAAAAGAGAGAAAGATGAAGCTTCCAAAAAACGACTTGGCTTGCTGGAAGAGGAAATTAACAAGCTGGAGCGTGAGTATGCCGATCTCGAAGATATCTGGAAAGCTGAAAAAGCGCAGGTACAAGGCAGTTCACATATCAAGGAAGAGTTAGAAAAGCTTCGCGTTGAAAAAGACGATGCTTATCGCAAGGGTGACTTCCAGAAAGTGTCAGAATTGCAGTATGGCCGTATACCACAGTTAGAGGAGCAACTGAAGCAAGTGCCAGTTGAAGATGTGGAAAAAACGCACAAGTTGCTTCGCACTCAGGTTGGCGCAGAAGAAATAGCCGAAGTGGTGTCGCGCGCCACCGGGATCCCCGTTTCTAAAATGATGCAGGGGGAACGCGATAAATTGTTGCATATGGAAGATAAACTGCACGAAAGAGTAGTAGGGCAAGATGAAGCGACTCGACTCGTTTCCGATGCCATACGTCGCTCACGTTCAGGCTTATCTGATCCTAACCGTCCATATGGTTCCTTCCTCTTTCTTGGGCCGACTGGCGTAGGTAAGACAGAATTATGCAAAACACTCGCTGGTTTTCTGTTTGATTCTGAGGATCATCTGATCCGGATAGATATGTCGGAATTCATGGAAAAACATTCTGTCGCACGATTGATTGGTGCACCTCCAGGCTATGTGGGGTATGAAGAGGGCGGTTATTTGACTGAAGCCGTCCGTCGAAAGCCTTACTCGGTAATTTTGCTGGATGAAGTGGAAAAAGCGCATCCGGATGTCTTTAATGTGCTTTTGCAAGTGTTAGATGATGGCCGGATGACTGATGGTCAGGGACGAACAGTAGATTTTAAAAATTCGGTGATTGTCATGACTTCAAATCTGGGTTCGCAAATGATTCAGCAAATGGAGGGAGATGATTATCAAGTAGTTAAGCTGGCAGTAATGGCTGAAGTTAAAAACTATTTCCGTCCGGAATTTATTAACCGAATAGATGAAGTGGTCGTGTTCCACAGTTTGGGAGAAGGCCAAATAAAATCAATTGCAAGCATACAGTTGCAATATTTGTCCAAGCGTTTGGCTGCAATGGAGATGGGGCTTGAAGTAACGGATGCTGCATTGACGGAACTGGCTTCTGCAGGATTTGACCCCATATTTGGTGCTCGTCCTTTGAAGCGCGCGATTCAGTCGCAATTGGAAAATCCGCTAGCCAAAGAAATCCTCTCTGGGCATTTTGCTGCTAAAGATACGATTCTGGTGGACTGCAAGAATGGGGTGATGGTATTTGATAAAAAATAAATAAATTTATTATCAGGGTAAAAACGGGGCACTCACATGCCCCGTTTTTTTTTGCTATGCTGATACCAGATGCAGGTATGTGTTGAAATATCAGCAGTGTTGCTGATGATACGACATTGTCTTATTGCTTAAAAACATATTAAATGGTATAAGATAATGATTAATAATATTTTAATTGGATTTTGAAACAAGGATTAATCTGGCATGGATGTTGCATATAGTTGTAATGTAAAACAATTATAATGCTGTCTAGCCAGAAATAAACATGAAGGGGTCTGCCATAAATGAATACGTCCATTAACGATTTGAAAGTCGAAGTTTCTCTGGAAAATGACGATAAAGGGCAAAATTTAGTACGGGTTGTTCTTTCGAACCAACCTTATCAAGGATGTTTTATGACCCCTGCGCAGGCACGTGTATTAGCTACCGAATTAATTCAGGCAGTGCATAAAGCGGAAGTCCGGCACAAATTGCAAGCCAGTCACAACACAGCCTGGCATGTTAGTAAAACCATGGTGTGAAATTGACTCATTCTGTTGACAGGTTTGTCTTTGCTCGTGTACTTTAGCTTATAACTGTTTACTTGGAGTGATTAAATGGCTGAAAAGCTTGTCATGATGCTGCTGACTATTGATCCTGAAAACCCCCATCTTTGCGGTACTCCTTTTTTTCAGGCAGCGTCTGCTGCGGCTATGGACGTTGAAGTTGAAATTTACTTTGCCAGTCGCGCAACTCGCCTGCTGGTAAATGGTGTGGCAGACAAGATATTCCCTTCTGATAACAAAGTGAAATCTGTATATGGTTTTATGCAGGACGCTGCTGAGTTGGGTGCAAAGTTTTTTGCATGTGGTGGCGCTTTGGATGCCTATTCCATAACCAAGGATATTTTGATCCCGGAATGCACAGGTGTTGCAGGTGGGGCATCCTACATGTGCCGGGTTCTGGATGATGAGTGGAAATCAATTTCCTATTGACTTACAGTTAGTTAGCACCTGATTTACGGGTGTTTGCTGTTTCACTTGCTTTAATATTTAACACATATCCAGTACTGGCTTTGTTTTCTCTCTGTTTCTGTGTATTTCCATATCACCCGCCAACGGCAGTTGTACGAAACAGGGTGTGCAGCTTAAGATGGAAATACACTTTCTTCGACATCCAGGTCATTTACAAAGCCCCATGCGCGTATGTAAGCTGACTCCAGGTCATCAAAGTGTTCTTTCACATTCACCCAGTTTTGCGATTTTGCGTCTTGTTCCAGTAGCGCAGACAGTTCCTTAATTTCATTTGCCGCAATGTAAGCAGAGGCACCTTTTATTTCGTGAGCAACTCGCGCCACGGATAGATTATCTTCATTATTGATTGCTGTTTCTAGTCTTTCAAAAGATGACTGTGTGCTCGTTAAGAAAAGTTGAAGCAATTCTTGTACGATTTCATGGTCTTTCCCGAAAACACGTTTAACGCGCTCTAAATCGATAGGCGGGGCATGTGTTACAGCTGAACTACTGGATTCGGGTGTGATTATTGATTCTGAAATGCTTTGGAACGATGGAATATGTTGGCTGATGATTCCTTCTATATCCGCAAGGTGCAGAGGTTTTTTCAGATAATCATCCATGCCGGACAAAAGACATTTTTCACGATCACCAGGCATGGCATTTGCAGTCATGGCAATAATAGGCACTTTTTTTGAAGCAGAATGACTTTTCTCAAAGTGACGGATTTCTTTTGTTGCCTCAAATCCATCCATTTCAGGCATCTGGCAGTCCATGAGAATTAAATCATATGGTCTCTCGGACATGGCAGTTACTGCTTCAATCCCAGTGGTTGCCAGATCCGCTTTTATACCCAGTTTATGCAATATATACAGAATGACTTTCTGGTTTACGACATTATCTTCTGCAATCAGTACGTTGCATGAAGATTTATCCTTTACTGGCATGCGTGGTGTTACCGGGTACTTTGGCGCATCTTTGGATGCACGTCCCAATAAGCTACTTAATGCCAGTAGTAGTTTAGCCTGACGCACGGGCTTTACTAAACATTGAGTAACACCAGATAGTCGCCATTCCTTTTCATGGTGGCGCTGAGATAACGGGATCAGGGCGAGTATTTTAGTTGAGCTTAATCTTTTATCAGTCTTTATTGCCTTGATGAGTGACAATCCATCACGTTTTGTAAATGGAATGTCGATAATAATCACGTCAAACGTGGCATTTGCTGATTGCGCCTCCAGTAAAAGTTCTATGACTTGATCAGATTGTGTGGTGCCAATGCAATCCATACCCCAAAAATAAAGCTGCTCATTCAAAATATGTATGGCATTGGAGTTGCTATTGAGGATGAGTGCGCGCAAGCCGTTTAGACAGTTGGCAGAATGGGAAAGCTTATCATCTGCAAGACATTGCTTTTGCAGAGAAATTCTAAACCAGAAAGTGCTGCCTTTACCTGGAATGCTATTTACTCCAATGGAACCATTCATCATTTCAACTAGTTGCTTGGATATGGTCAGGCCCAGCCCCGTACCCCCATGCTTGCGTGTAGTTGAGCCATCTGCTTGGGAAAAAGATTGAAATAGCCGGCTTCGTTCATCGTGCGTAATACCGGTACCAGTATCGGAAACCTCAAAAAGCAATTCTATTTGGTTGTTATCTTCATTATTGGCGGTGACTTTCAATGCTACTTCACCAGAGTCTGTAAATTTAATGGCGTTATCAGTCAGGTTAATCAAAATTTGGCGCAAACGTCCAGGATCGCCCACAAAATAATTACTTAGGTCTGCC
>JAYVLG010000139.1:0-16415 GCA_043759595.1 Sulfurirhabdus sp.
ACCAGTAAAATTCTTACGCTTCGTTTCACTCACAACCTGCTCCTCTTTACAGCAGGTTACCATCTTAATTCAATGTCCGAAAATTGGGGTCCACTATAGAGAGCACTGCTTTCAGTCACTGTTGTGTTCAGATGGAGGCAATATGAGCGGAACATCGAGTTATCGCTGATTGGTTACTTAAACATCTCAATGATTAAAGGGATTGCCGCAATGATTTGAAAGGCAATGTGAGTTTTCTGCTTTTTCTGGATAGCCCAATTGCTATTTAAGATGAAACCCCAAAAAATAAAAACCGCACTTAAAAACAGGATAGTGCTCTCTATAATTGTAGATACGGGCGCCCACTTAAAAAAATAAGCCAGAATGAGGTAAATCACCATAAAGGAATCATCGAGAGCAAATTTTTTGTTTTTCTCAATAAATGATTTAGTGCTTGTTAATAGTGTTTTCAATTTATCGCCCTGCCATGTGCAAATAGATTAGCAACAACAATATTTGAGACTTGAAAGTTGCCTGAATTTTTTCGACACCATCACCTTACGGTGCAATGTTCGACTTGAATTTATTTTGCATTAGAAATTTATGTTATTCAAATAGTTAATCAATGAATTAAAATGCAATAAGAATGTTATCGTAAATCTTGTTCATTGTAAAACTTATGAACAAGCGCTTCCAGCCATTATTAACAAGTGGGTAATGGCTGAATTAATCCCCGCCAAAATAAATATATCTCAGTATTGTCAGGTTTCAAGTTTATTTTCGATTTACTCCAACAGGCAGGTATTTTTCGTGTCTATTTTTTATATTCAATATGGAGGATTTTATGACTAAAGCTGACTTGATGTCACGTTCCGCAATTGCTTATCTCATTATATTTAACGCAGTAACCATTCCGGGAGCTTGCTGCAGGTAGCCGCACTCCCTGCGCGTGGGAACCTCCTACTTGCAAGCGTCATTGCCAACGATGGCAAAACAGTCGGTCCTGTTAATGGTGAACTGGATGGTTGCGGGAAAGACAGCACATGGGTAACAGGTTCACGCAATGCAAATGTCTGCGGTTTCTATGACTTGCATGGAAATGCAGGTTAGTGGTGATGCTATTTATAGCTCGATAGGATTTCGCTGCGTAATTAGAGGTGTTGGCTGGTGCATCGATTGGAAGCTTCTAAAGGTGGAAATGATCTGAAAATGCATGGAGGTTTTTGCAACGCAAGGATTGTATTGGTGCCCCGAACACGAATCGAACGTGTGGCCTACCCCTTAGGAGGGGGTCGCTCTATCCACTGAGCTACCGGGGCGAAGGGTGCATTTTATCTTAAAATGGGCTTATAGAGAAAAACAATAATTGAGTTTACTGGATGGATTTGTTTGTGTTCCCTTGTTTCTCTGCGAGTATGGGATCGATTTGCTCTTTTAGTTCTGCCTCTGTGCTATAGCCTTTGGAGAGTAGGTGATACTTGGAGTCGCTTTGTAAAACGAGGGTGGGAAAGCCCCGTACACCCCATTCACGGGCTTTATGAAAATGGGCCAGGGTTTTATGTTTGGTTTCTTCTGAATGAAAAGCTTCCAAAAAAAGTTTTGGGTCTACCCCTAACTCTTTTGCCAGTTTAGCCAATACTTCTGGTTGTGTGACATCCTGATTTTTGACATAAAATGCCGACTGCACGGCTTTAAAAAAGGGGAAGGTCAGTTCCGGGCTGGATTCGGATATGGCGACAACTCCTCTACAAGCGGGTTCGGTATCGTAGATGAATCCTTCCGGCATGGCACTTTCAAACTGGAATGTTTGCCCTGTATGTTTTTGCACGGCATGCCAGTGGTGCAGGATGTCTTCTCTCTGCTGTGGTGTCATGGGGTCGGTGGTGCCAGCTCTGAGGCCGCCCAGTACCAACGCGACTTTCAGTTTGTCCTGATAGGTATGTTTGAGTGTTTCGATGGTGGGGGAAAATCCCCAGCACCAGGAGCACATGGGGTCTGCGAAATACCATAATATGGGTTGGTTCATGGTGTCTCCGGTCTTGATGCTTAAAGATTAGGTCAGTTATTGAGGGGAATGATCTTGTAGAGTTCCTCTGTGCTGTAGTTTTTTATATTACCTTGTTGATGTGTTGTTTGCCTATATATCAAGCATAATTACCGAATCGCAGGCGTATCCTTCTTTTGTTGAACAGGAGTTTTTGATGATTATTCATGCTGATCACTCAAAACGCGTTGTTGTTGATTCTTCGGCCTTGCCTTGGGTGGCTTCTCCTATGCCGGGGGTGTTGCGCAAGATGCTGGAGCGGGATGGGGGTGAGCAGGCAAGGGCAACATCGGTTGTACGCTATGAGGCAGGTTCGCATTTTGAAACTCATGTGCATTCCGGTGGCGAGGAAATCTTTGTGCTGGAAGGTATTCTGGAAGACGACTTGGGTACTTATCCGGCAGGGACGTATTTAAAGAATTCCCCTGGGTCAAGCCATCAGTCACTCAGTAGAGACGGATGTACATTGTTCGTGAAGTTGCGGTATGCCAAGGAAGGTGACACGCAGCGAGTCGTAGTGAATTCACGTGATGCACAGTGGTTGCCCGGGTTGGTGCCGGGACTTGAGGTGCTGCCGTTAAGTGAGTTTATGGGTGAGCACACGGCCTTGGTTCGCTGGCAGCCTGGTACGCAGTTTCAACCGCATCGCCATTTCGGGGGAGAAGAGATTTTTGTGCTGGAGGGGACTTTTCAGGATGAGTATGGTACTTATCCGCAAGGTGCGTGGCTCAGAAATCCGCATATGAGTGCACATCAACCGTTTAGCGTTGAAGGCTGTACGATTCTGGTGAAGGTCGGGCATCTTGATGCGTGAGTGGTTTCACCCATGTTATGTGGTGGTGGCAAGTTCTTCCCAGCGCGTTGTGTAGTTAGGAGATTTTCTGTCGGTTCTGGCTTTCCAGTCTTGTTCGATGCCTGCACTGGCAAGGCGTAAGGTGTTTTTTCCCATTAATGCATTGATGTGGTCCATGCAGCGCATCAGGTCGCGGGATTTGCCTGGAATTTGCGGGTTGGCAGTGCTGAATAAATCAGGCTGTTTTCGGTCTGCATGAATAATATTCAACAACATGATGCCTGCTTTCTGGTAGCAATAGCCTGGGCGATAAATGTATTCGAGCCCGATTAGTGCGACATTTACCAGCGTGAGGGTATTGTCGGTGGATTCTGCCAGCGGAATAGTAATGCTTTTCTGGTATTGCGGTTCGCGCACTTTATGTGGGTTGGTATGAATGTAGACCGTGATCGCACCAGCCAGTGAGTGCTGTCGACGCAGTTTTTCTGCAGCGCGGGACATATACTTGCTGACCGCTTCTTGCAAATCTTTCAGCGCAAAAACCGGCATGCCGAAAGAGCGGGAGGACATGATCTGCTGCTTGTCTGGTGCAATTTCTTCCAGTGAAATGCAAGGGGTGCCGCGCAACTCCATGACAGTGCGCTCCAGCGCTACGCCAAATTGATGGCGGATAGCTTTTGGTTCGGCGTTACGTAGATCGCTGACAGTGTGAATGCCCATTTCTGTTAGTCGCTCTCTGATGCGTCTGCCTACGCCCCATATTTCACCGGCTTCAATGCGGGAAAATAACGCGTCTGTTTTCGCTGGTGACAGGGTGTTCAGGTTGCAGACGCTTTTAAAACAGGGGTTTTTTTTTGCAATATGATTCGCCAGTTTAGCGAGTGTTTTGGTGGAGGCAATACCCACGCAAACGGGTAAGCCTAGCCACTGGTGAACGCGGCTGCGAATTTGCTGACCATAAGCAGTTAAATCAATGCGGCTGAAACTTGTCAGGTCGAGAAAGCATTCATCAATGGAGTAAATTTCCTGGTGAGGGCTGAACTGGGTAAGGATAGACATGACCCGGTTGCTCATGTCGGCATACAGAGCGTAATTGGAAGAAAAAGCGATAATATTGTGCTGCCGGACTAAATCCTGAATCTGAAAAAAGGGGATGCCCATCTTGACACCTAGCGCCTTTACTTCGCTGGATCGGGCGACCACGCAGCCATCGTTATTGGAAAGTACGACAACCGGTTTGTGTTCCAGCCGGGGTTGGAACACCCGTTCGCAGGAAACGTAAAAATTATTGCAATCCACAAGGGCGATAGCGCGCGCTGCCATGATTACACCTTGTGAATGACGCTGGTGACTACGCCCCAGATGGTGATTTCCTGGCCATCTTTTAAAACGATGGGGGGGTAATCAGGGTTCTCCGCGATTAATGCAATTTTCCCTCCTTTGAGCGATAACCGTTTGACGGTTAGCTCGCCTTCCAGTGCGGCAATCACGATTTTACCGTCGTCGGCGTTAAGAGACCGATCTACGATGAGCATATCCCCGTCATGAATCCCGGCGCCTGTCATGGAGTGGCCTTTTACCCGCAGGAAGAATGTCGCTTCTTTATGGTGTATCAGGTATTCGTTTAAATCCAGTCGGTCTTCTATGTAGTCGTCGGCCGGGGAAGGGAAGCCAGCTGGAATGCGATGGCCAAACTGGGGGAGTGGCAGACGTGGTGCCCCCATGCTGGGCACAAAAACGCCAGCATCTGACGGCCAGCCCTGAGGGGAGGTTAAGGTTGGGTGTTCGGGTGTTGCCAGCAAGCGGAGAATTCGGTCTTTCTGGCTAACAGGTATGCGCAAAGGAACCGTGGGCTCGCCAAACTGGCCTGATCCGGATTTGCGCCCTGCGCCGGGGCGCTTTCCGCCGTAGTTATTGGTCATGATGTTTTACGGGTAACTTAATTGATTGATGTACGTTAATCAAGTATAGCAGTGAAAGTGACCAGCTGCTGCAATAAAAATATTTACCTTGATCCCGCAACATACTATATTGCGGGAATACTTCAATTGAATATCGTAACGGGAGAAAATCATGGGCTTGCTGGATCAGATTGGTGGTATGTTGGGTGGCGCAGCTACAGGTTGTGACACAAATAACACGATGTTGCAAAGTGCGTTAGAGCTCGTTCAAAACTATCAGGGTGGCGGGCTTGCCGGACTGGTTGATGCTTTCAAAAAATAAAGGGATGGGCGATATCGCCAGTTCGTGGGTGGGGACAGGTGAGAACCAGGCAATTGACGCCAGTCAGCTGGAGCAGGTGCTTGGAAACGACACCATTCAGCAAATCGCCGCGAAAACAGGTTTGTCTCCTGACATGCTGTCGCAGGGATTGGCTTCTGTACTACCCCAAGTGATAGACAAGCTCACACCAAACGGCACTTTACCAGAAGGCGGTTTGCTCGATGAAGGTCTTAGCCTGCTTAAGGGAAAATTTTTCGGCTGATTTAATTTAAGGCAGTCTGTAACCAAATAAGGGGTATGTGCGTTATAGATGTGCCAACAGGCTTAACAGGCAGGGCTATTACTTTAATCAGGAGAAGCAGCAATGAAAAAGTTAGTACTATTGATAGTGACATTTTTCGCATTTACGCAGATGGCGTTTGCCGCAATTAATATCAATACTGCATCACAAGCGGAATTGGAATCGCTAAACGGAATTGGTCCTGCCAAGGCTCAGGCGATCATTGAGTATCGCAGTGCAAACGGGCGCTTTAAAACGGTTGATGATCTGGATAAAGTAAAAGGGGTCGGTGCAGGCACACTGGACAAGATTCGTAATCAGATTGATGTGAAAGGCGCATCTACTCCTGCCAAGAGTGAAGCGAAAACTGCAGATGTCAAAAAAATCGAACCGAAAACGCCTGAAAAAGCGCCAATGAGCACTAAATCAATGGCTGAACCTGCATCGAAGCCTGTGACTTCCAAGCCGGCAATGGGTGACATGATGGATGACAAGAAATCTTCAGCCAAGGGAGCGATCAAACCTGCGGATGATAAAGTTTCAGAGAAGAAAGATGCTACAAAGGATAAGGCTGCGGAAAAGAAAGATGCCGCCAGCCCGGTAGCTGAAAAAGCGTCAGCCAAAAAATCTGCAACTAAGGATGAAGCTAAGCCAGTAGAAGAAAAGTCTTCAGGTAAAAAAGCATCGGCAAAGGACGTAGCGCAACCAGCAGATGATACCGCTTCTGCCAAGGATGCTAAAAAATCAGCTGAAGACAAGAAAGCCAGCCGCAAAGCCAAGGCGGATGCAAAAAAGGATGATGCCGCCAAGTCTGTTGCTGCAGAAAAGGATAGCGCAAAAGATACCGGCAAAACAGATAAAAGCAGCGCCAAAAAAACCAAGGATGATGCCAAGAAAAAGGACAAAAAATCCAAGGATGACAGCGCTAAAGATAAAAAATAAACCAGGTAAAAGTCATATCTGACGGGATATTATCCGGGCGCATCTTCGATCCGAAAGTTCGGAGATGCGTTAAAATCAAAAACCGATTATTAAGTGGCGGACGCCACGAGTAAATGTGTATTGAGCCTATTTGTCTGTTTAAATTATCGGGCGGCCAAATAAAAACCCTTGGCCCCAGTCTATTCCTAAATCGCATAAAATATCTGCAGTATCCTCATCTTCCACATATTCAGCAATGGTCATCAGGTTAAGATCTTTTGCGATGTCATTAATGCCTTTAACGATTTTTCTGATGCGTTTGTCTTTGACTTGCATGATGAGGCTTCCTTCAATTTTAAGGAAAGAAATGGGTAGTTCGGCTAAGTATTGGAACGATGAATAGCCACTTCCAAAATCATCTACTGCAAGTCGCATGCCAAAATCCAGGAAGGGAGCCAGCTTGGCCTTTACAGCCTGAATGTCGCCTAATAACTGTCTCTCGGTGATTTCAAGCACGATTGGTTTTGTTGGCCCCAGGTCAATGCCACATAGTGAACAGGCTACCTGCGCCTCAGCAAACAGATTGTGAACCAGTTCCTGATGAAGCAGAAGATCAGCCGAAATATTCACAAAATGTGCAATGCGTTTACCGCCACCAGCAATGTTAAGTGCGCAGCGATTCATCGTTTGCTTGATGATTTGATAATCCAGCAGATGGGTCAGTTGCAACTCAGTTGCAGCATTGATAAAGTGAATCGCATCTATGGGGGTTTCATGCTCTTCAATGATTCTCGCCAGAGCTTCTTCAGCAACCGTGGTTCGGGTTTTTAAATCTACAATGGGTTGGTAGGCAGGAACCAGTTTGTTCGTTTCGATTGCAGAATTTATTTTGGCTGCAATCGAGTAGATTTCCTGCTTTTCTTTTGCGGCGACAACCCGGTTTCGGCCTGTCTTTTTTGCTTCATACAGTGCGGCATCTGCCGCTGCAATGAGAAAATCAGTTGTATCGCCATCTCGAGGGTAGCTGGATACACCGATGCTGGCGGAGGTTTTGATTTTTTGCTGGTTGAGCTGGATGGAAAACTGGGCAATTTCTTCTCGTAGACGTCCTGCAATATTCAGCGCTTCTTCTTCACGCGTGTTCGGCAAAATAGCCAGGAATTCTTCTCCTCCCCATCTTCCTATCCAGTCATTGGCCCGCAATAGTTTTCTGGATACTTCGCTGATACCCCGTAAAATTTCGTCACCGATTGCATGACCATAGTTATCGTTAAGTAACTTGAAGCGATCAAGATCAATCAGCAGCAAGCTGAATGGATTTTTAGTCCGGATAGCCTGAGCATATTCTCGATTGATGATTTCCTGGAAAGCACGTCGATTGAAGAGCTGGGTTGTGGAATCAATTGTGGCCATTTCTTCGAGGTTTAATTTCAGGCTGGCTTGTTCCAACGCCACTGTGGCTAACTGAGAGAAGGCCAGGAAAGGCTCATTCCCAATATTTTCGAAGTAATCGGGTATGTCTGCAAAGATAACGATAAGCCCACGGCATGTCTTGCCTGGGTTGCCGATAGGTAATGTCAGGGCTTCTGCCAGGCCATGCTGGATTGCTTGCTCGCGCCATAAGCCAAAGGTGGTATCCGATTTTACTCTTACCAGTACAGGTTGATTGGTTGCCAGCGAACGTCTGCCGGGTCCTTTCATCGATTCTGGAGAGCGGTCGACTATGACTGTTGAAGCATACTTGGATGCGCGACCAACGGCATAAGAAGGTACTATTGTTTCGTTATCTGGATTGCCCAGGTACATCCACGCCAGACAAATATGTTTTGATGACGCAATAAGGGCATCACAAGCAGCTCTCAGTACTTCATCAGGCGTTTTACCTTGAGCAAGGCTTGTTGTGGCGGTTAATAACGCTTTGTAGATGAGCAGTTGCTCGTTCTTGTGGTCCATTGTTTCTCTTGGTTATTATTTATAAGCTTTACGTTACATCATACAATTCTTAGACGTGACAGAAAAATAAATATATGCGATCTTCAAACGTATTAACCCAATGTATCATTTTATGCGTTATTACTGTTTAATTAAACGTGTTAAAAAAATTCAATATGTTGAATTAATGTTGGTTAAGTACCGGTACATCACTTGTTTTATTATAGCCATGTCGGTTGTGTGTCAAAATAAATTTCAGATTAATAACATGCCTGACTTGGATTGTTCCAGTCCGCAATGTTGGATGGTATTTTGTGATAAAGGAACTCGATGAAGATAATACTGATCTTGGTGGCTTTTATTGTCATGGGGCTGTTGTGGGTAAAGTTGAGTAGTGCTGGCGAAATTCCCCGGCAAGGCGATCTGGCGCCAGCGTTTGATTTGCCGGATCAAAATGGCAAAAATCAGAAATTGGCTGATTATCAGGGAAAATGGGTTGTCCTGTATTTTTATCCGAAAGATGATACGCCCGGTTGCACGCAAGAGGCATGTACCTTTCGTGATGATCTGCATTTGCTGACGGAATTGGGGGCGCAGGTAATCGGCGTAAGTGTGGACGATTCCGCTTCGCACACAGAGTTTGCAAAAAAATATCATTTGCCTTTTCCTCTGCTCGCGGACAAAAACGGCAAAGTAACAGAAAGTTATGGCGCGCTGTTGAATCTGGGTATTATGCAGTTTGCAAAACGTTATACATTTTTGATAGACCCGCAAGGCAAGGTCGCGCGTGTTTATCAGAAAGTGGATACCTCACGGCACTCCAAAGAAATCATCGATGATTTGAGGAAGTTGGTTAAACCTGGAAACCACAGTTGACCGCTAACCCTAACATTTAACTAAATAATGCTAATAGAATTTTTAATGATTTTCTGGTTCACACTGCTGGTGAGACCGTTATGGGTTGGATTGCACAGTTTACGCAGCACAGGGCGGCGTTGCAACACCTTGAAATGGAATGACCATTCTGCGTCATTGCGCCTTGCCCTGCACTCCAAAAACAGCACACTCCAACCCATCCAACTAAGCTTTCCAGGTTAAACAATGATTGCATCTCTTGATCATCTGGTTCTGACAACACGCGATCTGGATAAGTGCGTGAAATTTTACAGTGATATTCTTGAAATGAAGCTGGAGCGATTTGGTGATAATCGCCTTGCGTTACATTTTGGACAACAGAAAATCAATTTGCATGAATTTGGACGGGAGTTTGAGCCTAAGGCAGCTATTCCCATGCCGGGGTCACTGGATTTGTGCTTTTTGATAGATAGATCATTGAAGGAAGTCATGGTCAGGCTGGAAGCGTGCGGCGTACCTGTCATAGAAGGGCCGGTACGCCGAACAGGTGCCAGTTCAGCCATTCTCTCAATATATGTACGCGACCCGGATGGAAATCTTATTGAGTTGGCCCAGGCAGCAGATTGAATTTATTCGTTAATCTGTTCCGCCCAGATTAATGCGTCGGCATGGTAGGCATTGACATGGGTGACATCTAACCCGAGATGTTTTGCTAAAGCAGTGATGCGTTCCTGATCAAATTCTTCGCAGGCGATGGCCAGCTCCAGATAGGGGGCGTATTTACCTTTTTTATGCAGCAGTGCCTCTACAGCCAAAGGCGGCAGACTGACTTGAGCCAGAACTTTTTCCATAGGCAAGTGCAGCAGGATGTCCAGAAGTGAAAAAATGCCTGTTACAAACAGCTCGTCCCGCTCATTTGCAGGCAATGAATCACTGGCAGATAATTCAGCTAAACGTGCCCTTACCAGCGCGTTTTCCAAGAGCGCCCAATCCAGCGCATCTCCGGCACCACTCGTGAAAAGCAATAATGTGAGCCAGCGATAAAGATTTTGCCGGCCAAGAATGAGCAAGGCTTGATCGATTGAATTGACCTTGTTTGCCAGACCAGAACCGGCACTGTTGATGTATCGCAGTATTTTGAAGGAAAGCGCCGGATCCTGCTTGAAGGCCTGAGCCAGTTCAGCAATTTCGGCGTCCTGTCGAATACGGTTTAGCAAATCCAGTATTTTGATTCGTCCCGTATCCATTCTGGGGGATGCCCACGCTTCTCTGCTGGTGACGAATTGTCCCTGAAAGTAAGCGAATGGCAGTTTGGTGCAAACATGAAATTCGTCCAGCGTTCTGATGTTGGTTGCAACCAGATTTTTATCAAACACCAGTTTGCTGATTGCACTGATTTGGGAGGTAATGGTGGGCAGGTTGTTGTCGCCAATGTTGATGAAAATAAATTCTGCTAATTCCATAAAAGGTTGCATTTCTGGTAGGTCAGTATTGCCTTGAAGCCCAATACGGAAACCCAGATTCTTGAGCGCATTCAGTTTGGTTATTAACACACTGCTATTAGCAAAACATTGTTCAAGGGCGCTCACCACGAGTACGGTCCCTTTTTGAGGAAGTTGTTCCAGAAGGGGGTGGTCAAGGGTGGAAGGTAAAATAGGGATAAAGGCCAAGCGATGCCCCAGCAAACGCTGGATATCCATATTCAGAATGTTTCTGAGCAGCACTTCATCATACAAACGCTGAACAATGGTAGAAGAAGCCCGGACACGCTCATTGATGTTGCGACTCAAGGTAAATGAGTACCCTGCGACCTTCTGTTCTTTATTTAATACCGCTTCTCGGCAAACAACAGAAGGTGGTATGGTTTTTTCAGCAATCAATTCTTCTGTATTTTCTTCTGAAGCAGGCAAGCTGCCATTTTTGCTGGATACCGGGGCAAGTTCATTCAGGCGCTTAAACTCAGAGCTATCCGCAGCAGGCGTGATTTTTTCATCAGGTTTAGCATCTTTACCGGACAGTAGCTTAATGAAGCGGTTTAACATCTGAAAACTCTTCTTGTATTTGCAAAATGGTTTGTTAGAACAGCTTCTTGAAACAATCGATTTACATAAACGGTGAATCTGAACTGATTTTTAATTTCGCAGGGATTCGCCTGAAAATCAGTGTCATGAAGAACTACTATAATGTAATTGAATTTCATCATTTGCGCTACAACTGCCTTTGATACGGCCAAGTTGTAGTCTATTCAACAGAAAAACAGGTGTGTTTGTGCAAGTAAGTGCCCATTAAATATGCCAAAAAAGGCGTAATGAGTGTGCAGATTTTTTATTTGTCTTACAGGGGAGGTTTGGATGAGCGAACTATCACAAGATCAGCAAACGCAGATTATAGAACTGCTGAATCAACGCTATCAGACAGTGATTGAAGAAGTGCGAGAAGAACTGGCGAATGCGGGACAGCATCAATATATCGAAATTATTGGCAATGTGCCAACTGATAGCGGAGATGCGTCTATGGGAGATATGCTGGCAGATTTGAATGCGGCCATGATTGACCGGCAAATTCTCGAAATTCGGGATATAGAGGCGGCTCGTCTGCGGATTGAAAACAAGGAGTTTGGCACTTGCTAGAATTGTGGAGAGGGTATTGCCTTTGAGCGGTTGTTGGCTTACCCCACAGCCAAGCGTTGCATTAGCTGTCAGCAGCAGTATGAAAAAAATTACGCCACAGAAAGTACACCATCCCTTTGACTGATACGGGCAAAGATAAATTATGCCAATCCATAACGCGGACATAGCGGCAATATTTGAAGAAATAGCGGATTTGCTGGAAATTCAGGATGCCAATCCCTTTCGGGTACGGGCATACCGTAACGCCGCCCGGGCGATGGGTGAGCTGGGGCGCGATGTAAAGAGTCTGTTGGAGCATGATGGGAAGCTGCCAAAATTACCTGGAATAGGCGCTGATCTTGACGCCAAAATCCATGAGATTGTAGAAACCGGGAAGTGCGCTTTGCTGGAGAGGCTGCACAAGGAACTCCCTCCTGCAATCACCGAACTGTTAAAAATACCCGGATTGGGACCGAAGCGTGTCAAAACGCTGTATCACGATCTGGATGTGCAAACACTCGAACAATTGTACCGCGCAGCCAAGGATGGAAGAATTCGTGCGCTACATGGCTTCGGGGAAAAGACCGAACGCAATATTCTGGATGCAATTGAAGCGCATGTTAACCAGACACGTCGTTTCAAGTTGGCTGTTGCTGCACAGTATGCCGATTCCCTTACGGCATATCTGGAAAAAGTATCAGGAGTCAAACGTGTGGTAGTGGCAGGCAGTTTTCGCCGTATGCGTGAAACCGTTGGTGATCTGGATATTCTGGTGACGGCTGATGCAACCAGCAAGGTGATGGATCACTTTATTGCCTATGATGAGATGGCAGAGATATTGTCCCATGGCCCAACACGTTCCAGTGTGGTGCTTAAAAGCGGTTTGCAGGTGGATGTGCGTGTAGTGAATGAAGAAAGCTACGGCTCTGCGCTGCACTATTTTACCGGTTCCAAATCACACAATATTGCTGTGCGTAAACTGGCGCAGGCGCGCGGACTGAAGATTAACGAGTATGGGGTATTCAAGGGCCAGAATCGAATAGCAGGGGAAACAGAGGAATCGGTATATCTTACCGTGGGGTTGCCCTATATTCCGCCAGAACTGCGGGAAGATCGGGGTGAACTTCAAATTGCCCGCGCCGGACATCTGCCAAATTTGATTGAATTGGCTGATTTGAAGGGGGATTTACATGCGCATACCAAGGCCACTGACGGGCGTAATACGCTGAAAGAAATGGCGCTGGCAGCCAAGGCAATGGGGTTTGACTATCTGGCTATTACTGAGCATTCAAGACACCTGACCGTTGCCCATGGTCTGGATCCGCAGCGATTATTGAAACAGATGGATGAAATTGACCGGCTGAATGAAGAATTGCAGGGGATGACCCTGCTAAAAGGGATTGAGGTGGATATCCTGGAAGATGGTAGTCTGGATTTGCCTGACAGTGTTCTGGCACGGCTGGATTTGGTGGTTGGAGCTGTGCATAGCAAGTTCGAGCTTTCCCGCGCGAAACAGACGGAGCGTATTTTGCGCGCCATGGCGCATCCCCATTTCACCATACTGGCGCACCCGACGGGGCGCTTGATTGACCAACGCGAACCTTATGATGTGGACATGCTGCGCATTATTCGAGAAGCGAAGAAGCGGGGATGTTACCTTGAGCTGAACGCGCATCCTGAACGTCTGGATTTACTAGACACCCAGTGCCAGATGGCCAAAGAAGAAGGCGTGCTGGTGAGTATTAACTCCGACGCACATAACATACTGGGTTTTGGAAATTTGCGCTTTGGTATCGGGCAGGCGCGGCGTGGCTGGCTGGAAAAACAGGATGTTTTGAATACGCGCACGTTGCAGGAATTGCTGCCATTGCTCAGCGATACGATGTAGCCGTAGAGTTTTCAGGGGAGTGCGTTTTTTGGGAATTACAAGTGACGCAAAACCCTTCGCAGTATTGTTTGTAACTGTTATAGCGTGCGTTGAATGAATTAGGCGAGAAAATCTTTGCGAGGTTTACACAAGTTTTCCTGATATTGTTGACTTTAGAATATTAGGTAGTAACTGGATTAATCAGATGTTTTTTTCTACTAACTATGTATACTCGAAATGGTCTATCAGGATGAAATGATAATTTACTCATGTAGTGCCTTCAATGTACGATATATAAAAACCGGATTGCCTCTAGACTATGCTGTTCGTAGTTCCCATAGCCTAGTTATTTAATCTCTTGGTTTTTTGCCTGACGCTAATCTGAAGGTTTTTACAAATGTTACCTTGTAGCAATTTCCTATGCACTGAATAATTGTTTTTGCTAATCAATTTTCAATAAAATTTGATTTTGGTCTTTATAATGTTACTTTGTTTTGCAATCCTAAATGCAAAACCACCCAGCTGAACTAAGCCTAAAACTTGAATTGACCAACCACGGTCTGCAGTTCACTTGCAATGTTTGCGACTTCCTCCGCCATTCTGCCCACATCCTGAATACCTGCTTCATTTTGCTCAGTTACAACAGAGATTTTTTCCAAATTATGCGCTACATCTTCAGTTGCAGATGCCTGTTCTTTGGTGCTTAAGACAATATTATCCACCAAGGACGTTGCTTGACTGGCTGCATCGACAATTTTCTTCAAGGCTTCACCAGTAAGTTGGCTTAAATCTGCGCCTTTTTGCACCTCGATCTCGATATTGCCCATAGCGTTTACTGCATCGCCCGTTTCTGAGCGTATAGAATCAACCACACTGGTAATTTCCTTTGTGCTGGAGGAGGTGCGTTCAGCAAGCTTTCTGACTTCATCTGCAACAACAGCAAAACCGCGTCCTTGCTCACCTGCACGAGCTGCCTCGATGGCAGCATTGAGCGCCAGCAAATTGGTCTGCTCAGCAATTTCTTTGATGACGATCGTAATTTTCCCGATCTTCTGGATAGACTGATTTAGTTGACTGACGATGCTTGCCGAGTTGTTGACGGTGGTTGTAACTTTCCCTATGACCATCAAGTTTTGTGAAACATTTTCGTCACCATGACGTGCAAGTTCCTCGTTACGATTAACTGCTTCAGATGCGCTTGAAGCCATATCCGCGACAACAGAATTGGCCACAGTGATCTCTTCCATATTGGCTGCAACAGAGGATATTCTCGAACTGAACTGTTTGCCGTGCTCTATTAGATTTTCAACCTGATTGGAAAGCTTTGCAGAAGACTGTACCGCTTTATCTGCAGCAGACTTGACGCTAGCTACGATTTTTTGCAGATTGTCTGCAGTATCCTCCAGAGATTTTGTCATCTGACCAAATTCATCCTCACTGGAGTATCCGGTTTTTATTTTCAGATTGCCTTGGGCGATCTGCGCAAATGCCGATTTTAAGATATGAATACCATGATTGATGCTTGCTAAAATACGCCATCCAAATATGGTCAAGATAAGAAAGCTAATGCAAAAAATGGAGATTCCGACAAGTACGAGTCGCTTGCCATCAGCTTTACTTTTTTCATATGTTTTCTTTACCGCGAGTTGTTGTTCTGGAAGCAGCAGAGAAATGGGCTTGATCAGGCCACTATGAAATGTTGGCCATTCGTCTTCTAGCATTGGAGTGATCAGGGATTTTTGATCTGCTGCATAAGCGCTATCCAGTTTATCCAAAAATGCCGGTAGCAAAGTGATTTGTTTGTCGATCTTGGTGATTTGCGCCTGTGCATCTTCGTTAAATTTATTTTCAATTGTGGCTTTTTTAAAGCTTGCCCAATCTTCTAAAATCTTTCCACGAACTTCCTTAAGGTGATTGCGTGAACCTGCCGTAGGCATCTGATCGAGCAACACACCAGCCATTCTGAAACGAATTTCCTTGATCGCACTATCCATTTCTTGTAGTGCCGTAGTCGGTTGCATCTGATTTTCGTATACGTATGCCAAAGCATCGTTGCTTTTATTGACACTATAAATATCAACACCAGTCAGCACCAGCGAAGAGATGACCGCCAGTAAGAAACCAAAAATAAGTTTTGCCTTGAGTGTTTTGGGGTACATAACTACTGCTCCGGAATACTTCATGCCTGAAGTCGATTTGAGGACGCCCTAACGATATCAAAAATATCTACATTAACTATGTGACAGGCGGCACCGAGCTGGTACCGCCAATGATTTAGCCGTTATTCCGTTGGATATCCTTTGGCTTTCCACGCAGGAAGGCCAAGGCGGAACCAATAGACTGTTTTATAGCCAGCTTTGATGGCGGCTGAAGATGCTTTATATCCCTTCCAGCATTCAGCGCCGTTACAGTAAAAAATCATGGCTGCATTTTTATCGGCGGGAAGCTTGCTCAGGTCTATACTGTCCTGGCTCGCATCAAAATCTGCAACCTTGGCACTTTTTTCCTTGTAGGGAACGCTAATAGCCCCTTTGATATGGGCTTCAGCATATTCGCTGGCAACGCGAGCATCGATTACCTTGACACCGGCATCAATCAGCGATTTGGCTTTGACTGCATCAACCAAAGTAGCACCTTTCAGACTATCCGGTGTATCGGTAGCAAAAGCAGTATTGCCAAATAGCAGAACAGCAGCGGTAGTTAATGAAATACATACATTTCTAACAGTATTTTGTGGATTAAAATTCATGGTCACTCTCCTGTGAGGGTAGTTTGAAACAATTGGCGATGAAACAGCCGCTTTAAATATACTTAATCAGTAGTGTCCGGCAATTTTGCCAAGACGGTTATATAACAACTTGATGCAAAATAGGAAATAGTATGTTTAGGGGTGTCACCGACTTGAACTTGAA
>JAYVLG010000140.1:0-17881 GCA_043759595.1 Sulfurirhabdus sp.
TAAAATCTTTGTGTGTATTGGGATCAATGATCTCTTTCAAAGCTGTTTGAACTTGTAGTTCGGAAATTGCCATACCAAAAACTCCTTAACCCGGAAAACAGAAATCAAATATGCTAGTTTAAACAATATTTAGGCATACGCATACTGTTTGTTTATGCGCATCCCACCTTGAATTTATCCCTATCTATATCATGGATTTGTGACAGAACACCGTGCACTCGTTGTTCGAAGATTGTCACATGTCTTTTAGGTTTGGCAGGGATTGCGCTAAAATAGATGTTTTTCCAAATGACCAAGCTCCCATGACACGCAAAATTCTGGTTACTTCTGCACTGCCCTACGCCAACGGCAGCATCCACCTAGGCCATCTGGTTGAATATATACAGACTGATATATGGGTACGTTTCCAGAAAATGCAAGGGCATGAATGCCATTATGTATGTGCTGATGACACCCACGGCACCCCCATCATGCTCCGCGCCCAGGCCGAAAACATTACCCCCGAAGCACTCATTGATCGTGTACATGGCGAGCACCTGAAAGATTTCACCGGTTTTCATATCAACTTCGACAGCTATTACTCGACCAATTCAGACGAAAATCGGGAATTGGCGCAAGGCGTTTATCGTAAGCTGCGTGAAGCTGATCTGATCGAAGTGCGCACAATCGAACAACTGTACGATCCGCAGAAGAATATGTTTCTGCCTGACCGTTTTATTAAAGGCGAGTGCCCTAAATGCCATGCCAAGGATCAGTACGGTGATTCCTGCGAAGCTTGTGGCACTACTTATTCCCCAACAGATTTAATCAACCCCTACTCCGCTGTATCTGGTGCTACGCCCATCAAAAAAGAATCCGAGCATTATTTCTTTAAGCTTGGCGCTTGCGAAGCGTTCCTGAAAGAATGGACCCGTGCCGGGCACTTGCAGGAAGAAGCGGCCAACAAAATGTCAGAGTGGTTTGGTGCCGGTTTACAAAACTGGGATATTTCGCGCGACGCGCCCTATTTCGGCTTCGAAATCCCTGATGCACCGGGCAAGTATTTCTACGTTTGGCTTGACGCGCCTGTAGGCTATATGGCCAGCTTCATGCACCTCGCCAAAACTGCCGGATTGAATTTCGATGATTTCTGGAAAGAAGGAGCAGAAACCGAGCTCTATCATTTCATTGGCAAAGATATTCTGTATTTTCATGCATTGTTCTGGCCCGCCATGCTCAAGTTTTCTGGCCACCGCACGCCAACCAACATTTTCGCCCATGGTTTCCTGACGGTGAATGGACTGAAAATGTCCAAATCCCGCGGTACCTTTATAACGGCCGATAGTTATTTAAAGCAGGGATTGAACCCAGAATGGCTCCGCTACTATTTTGCTGCCAAGCTCAATTCCACAATGGAAGATATTGACCTTAATCTTGAAGATTTTACTGCCAGGGTCAATAGCGATCTGGTCGGCAAATACATCAACATCGCCAGTCGTGCCGCAGGATTCATCGCAAAGCGATTTGACGGAAAACTGAGTTCCGCTGAAGAAAACCCGGCCATCAAAGAAATTCAGCAGGGGGCAGAATCCATTGCGACATCCTATGCCAACCGTGAATATGGCAAAGCATTGCGGGATATCATGCTACTCACTGATAAAGCCAACCAGTTTGTCGATCAGGAAAAGCCTTGGGAATTAGCCAAACAGGAAGGGCAGGAAGCCAGACTGCATCGCGTTTGCTCTGAAGCCCTCAACATGTTCCGTTTGTTGACGCTCTACTTGAAACCAGTCATTCCACATCTTGCAGCCCAAGTAGAGTCATTTTTAAAAATCGAACCCATGCAATGGCAGGATGCGAACACGCTGCTGCCGGATGGCCACACCATCAATGCCTATCAACATCTGATGACACGTGTCGATTCCAAGCAGATTGATGCCATGCTGGAAGCGAACAAGCAAAGCCTGCAAACTCCAGCGAAAGCTGAGCCACACTCACCTGCACGGCATGCAGAAAAACAGCAGCATGATATTCCCGCTATTGCCGAAACCATCAGCATTGATGATTTCAGCAAAATTGATCTGCGGATTGCCAAAATTGTGCATGCAGAACATGTAGAAGGCGCAGAAAAACTGCTTAAACTTACACTGGATATAGGAACAGAACAACGTACCGTATTCGCCGGTATCAAATCAGCCTACGACCCTGAAAAACTGATCGGCAGACTGACTGTGATGGTTGCCAACCTGGCGCCACGCAAGATGAAATTCGGGCTTTCAGAAGGAATGGTTCTGGCTGCAGGGGATGGAAACGGACTATATATCCTGGGACCGGACGATGGAGCACAACCTGGTATGCGGGTGAAGTAAAAAAAAACGCCAGCTAAAGCTGCCGTTTTTTACATATCAATCAAATTATGGCTTGATATATACATAACCTTCAAAAGCCTGAAGCCTGGCCACCTCTGCTACGCCAGAAGGCACAACCACCATACCGGGCAACAACTTGTTTTTATCCAGCTTTCTGGAGGTCAGTGTATTGGCACACACATCGAACTGCACACCTTTTGCCTGTAGTTGCTCCACATTCACATTATAAGGATTGCCATCCTTATCTGCCGCACCATCAAAAAGGAAGTCCACCCCTTTACTATGCGTTACAAACACGATTTTCGCATTCGGGCTCGCATTGAGATGATTCATAGCGTTTCTCATGGCGCCTTTTGCATCTGCACTGTCATTCACATGGTAAACCACGTTTTCCTTTTGTTGTGCACCACCTGTTGCAGCACAACCCGTCATACCAGCAAAACCTAACAATGCACCCAATAAAAGTAATAATTTGAACTGTTTCATTTCCGTCCCCTTCTCTCGTAGTTATTTATATAAATTTCACACAGCTTGCTTGCTGATGACTACACATTGAAGGCTTTTAAATCTTTTGTAAATAGTCCAAAAATACCCAATATTAGCGTTACATCATATTGATTTAAAGCGAAAATAAGACAAAAGTGTAAACATATCCGAGCAATGAAATTGAATGCAATTTTTTTCCTTTTACAACAATCAGGTAAACAATTTAATTGATTGAAGGCGCTTGCCAGTGCAAAGCAATTCCGATGCATTACACTTTAGTTCAACTATAATTTTTATGTAATTCGACAGGGCTTTCTATTGCGTTGTACCTACTAATGGCATTTTACATGGCGTATACCCAACATCTTCGGCTATTCGGCCATGTTCAAGGCGTTTTTTTCCGGGAATCTTTTGCACAAAAAGCAGGTGAACTGGGTATAACCGGATGGATACGCAATCTTAGTGATGGATCGCTTGAAGCGACAATCCAGGGGACCGAAGCAAATATTGATGAGATGATTAAGTGGGCACGCTCTGGCCCAGAACTTGCCCTGGTGACTCGGATAGAAATAACGGAAGGCAGTGGACAGTTTCATGATTTCAAACGATTGCAGAATTTGTAGTATCCCTCCAGATATTGTGTTGCCTGGATCAGGCATAACGTATCCACAATATTTCCCGGGAATATTTGTTTAAACAGCTTGCAGTTGTGCATCTATCCAGAATTCTCTCCTGCATTGCATTCCGGAATTTGTTTCTAATCCGTGTTAAATCATGCTAATACATTGACATCAACCCATATCAAAACTAGAATTGACGGTTTTTTAAAAAAGTCTGATATTGTCATATACTTTCCAAATATCCGGAAAGTATGCAGGCATTCACAAAAATTTATTCAATTCATATTGATATGGAAGTTGCGGAGTACTCAAGATGTCACCAGCAGAGTTGGAAGTTGCCCAAATAATAGTCGAAGGACTCAATCTCGAAATTGATCACACAGAAATTGATCCAGAACAACCTATGTACCGCGAAGGGCTTGGTTTAGACTCCATTGACATGCTGGAATTGTCTCTGGTTATTTCCAAAAAATATGGTTTTCAGATTAAATCTGACGACCCGGACAATGCAACCGTGTTTTCTTCGCTGAGAGCATTAACTCAGGCGATAGAAAAACGCCGTACCAAATAAGAAAATGTACAAAATGCAGGCATTTGTCTGCACAATGGCGTAATTAAGTGATGCACCAACTTTTTTCCTGCAGATGAAGCATAGCCGGTTTACACGTCAATTCAAACCTGACATACGTGTTATTCAGCGCGATCAATTCTTATCAACCCTGCCTTGCTCACTCAAATTAAAAAACCATGAACGCCACAACTTCACTTACGCAAACAACCGTTCATCACACTGAAGCCTTATTGTTTTTTACGTTACTGCAGCTTGCGGTAATTGTTATATTCAGCCGGATCGGCAACGAAGTCGCTTCACGCTTCAAGCAGTCACGAGTTGTAGGTGAAATTATTATTGGCATCCTGCTTGGCCCTTCATTATTTGGCCTGCTTGCCCCCGATCTTTTCAATTATGTTTTTCATTCCAGCTCGCAAGAACCCATTACCATGCTGAGCCAGATCGGCTTGATCTTTCTCATGTTTCAAATTGGCCTGGAATTCGACTTCTCTCACCTCACCAAGTCGAATAATCGCAACGCTGTCATGCGGATTGCTGCAGCCGGACTGATTTTTCCGTTCGGCCTGGGTTTGGCTTTTGGGTATTATTCCGCTCCCATACTCTCCCCAAAGGCTGACCCATTGGCTTCGGCGCTGTTCACTGCCACTGCATTTTCCATTACTGCACTGCCCATCCTCGGCCGGATCATGATGGAGTTCAAAATGACACGGACGTCGTTAGGCGTTATCGCCATCAGCGCGGCGGCCATTAACGATGTCATTGGCTGGCTGCTGCTCGCCATTGTGACGGCGCTTGCTGTTTCAAATTTCTCCGTGGAGAGTTTCGCCTTAACGCTCCTTCAGCTAGCAGCCTACATCGGCGTATGCTGGTGGATTGTTCGCCCCCTGTTACTGCGTGCCATACGCAACTCAGTCGTCACCGAACACCGTTTTTCCCCCAACTTGCTGGGTGCCCTTATTGCCACCATATTCATATCGGCCATGATGACCTACAAAATCGGCATTTTTGCTATTTTTGGCGGATTCATGATGGGCGTGTTGCTCCATGACCAGCATGAAGTTGTCGAAGCATGGCGAAAAAAGGTGGGAGGATTCATCACCGTATTTTTCTTGCCGATATTTTTCACCTACACCGGACTGCGAACCAACATTGGCGGGCTGGATAGCTTCGCCTTGTGGGGATGGTGTTTACTGCTCATCGCGCTTGCAACGATCGGCAAGTTTGGTGGCTGTTATTGGGCTGCCAGATGGTCTGGTCTGAATCACCAACAATCCAAAGTCATTGGCATCATGATGAATACCCGTGCACTGATGGAGCTGATCATTATCAATGTGGGTTTCGACTTGGGGGTTATTTCACAAAATGTGTTTACCATGCTGGTACTCATGGCCATCGTCAGCACTGTCATTACAACACCCGGTCTGAGGCGTTGGCTACCTGGAGCAGGAATACCGATTCCGGCCAGACAACACTTACCCGATTAAACAACAGCGCTATATACGTACTGTCAGAATTACGTCAGCCCTGCTTAAACAGCCCTGCTTAAACATTATTAGTACATTCTAATGACTTTATCAAGACGATTTATTACAATAACAACCATGCTAAATATTATAAAATGCTCTTCCAGTGCGGCTTCACCTCAATACTGCGCAATCAGCTCAAATTACCCTAAAAAATGCAGAGGAAATTTGCACATGGCAGCAAATAATGTTTAAAAACTCACTTGCAGACCAACAGGCAGACATCACTTGTGAAGTGCTGGTGATTGGCAGTGGCCCTGCCGGGTCAACCATTGCTGCGCTATTAGCAGAACGGGGACGTGATGTCGTTTTACTCGAAAAAGCCACGCATCCTCGCTTCCATATTGGTGAATCACTATTACCTTTGAATTTGCCGCTCTTCGACCAGCTAGGGGTTCGTGAAGAAATTGAACGTATCGGCATGGTGAAATACGGGGTGGAATTTGTTTCCCCATGGCATGGCGATCCAGTCATTTTTGAATTTGCAGACGCGTGGGATAAATCATTCCCCCATGCTTACCAGGTTCCTCGTGCTGATTTTGATCACATTCTATTCAAGAAAGCCGTTTCAAATGGCGCCAAACCATTTGAGGGGCATAAAGTTACCGGGATTGAGTTTCTGCCAGATGAATGCGCAAAGGTTACAGCACTGGATGATAATAAACAGCCACATACATTCCATACCAGATTTGTCGTAGATGCGTCTGGCCGGGACACCTTTCTTGCCAATCATTTTGGTATCAAGAGCCGCGACAAAAAACACAACAGCGCCGCATTGTATGGTCACTTTACCAATGCCACGCGTTTGCCGGGTAAGGCCGAGGGCCATATCAGCCTGTTCTGGTTTGATCATGGCTGGTTCTGGTTTATCCCCCTTTCAGATGGCACAACGAGCGTAGGTGCGGTTTGCTGGCCTTACTACATGAAAACGCGTAAAACCGATCCGGCGCAATTTCTGATGGAAACAATCGCACTGTGTCCTGCGCTTAAAGGAAGACTCAAAGACGCGCAACTGGCTTCACCGGTCACAGCCACAGGTAATTATTCCTACAAATCCAGTCGAACTGCGGGCCAGAATTACCTGCTGCTGGGAGATGCCTTTGCCTTTATTGATCCGGTATTTTCCTCTGGTGTATTTCTCGCCATGAACAGCGCGTTTGTTGGTGCTGATACCGTAGAAACCTGCCTGGACACTCCCCATAAGGCAGCAGCCGCCCTGAAAGCTTTTGATGCCACCATGCGTCGCGGTCCAAAAGTATTTTCCTGGTTTATTTACCGCATAACTACGCCTACTTTGCGCCATATGTTTTTGCGCCCTCGCAACGTATTCCGCCTGCAGGAAGCCATGTTATCACTCCTGGCTGGGGATATCTTCCGGGGTACACCACTTGCGTTAAGACTGGTCGTATTCAAAACCTTTTACTACGTGAACAGCCTTTTCAACTTCAAAGAAAGCTGGATGGCCTGGAAAAAACGCAAACTTTCCATCAGCGCAGCTGGAACAGAGATGACAGTCGACCAGAAATAATGATGCAACAAACGTCTTCATCCATCGGCTTGCATTACCTTTCACCGGAACAGTATGTCTCCTTTGCAAAGCACTCCCATGATCACATTCTGGGCGTTGTCGGATACGGTGACAACAATGACATTGCGCAGAACATGGGCGTCCCTGCGGTATGGGTAGATATGCCTGTGCTTAATAGCCACAGTATTTTTGAAGTATGGACCAGCAGTGAACCTGTCACCCACAACCATGATAATGACATCGCCAGCACCCAGAATGAAACGATTCTATATGGCTCATTTGCAGTACATCAATTAGCCGGAGAAGATCTGGAATCAGCAACTTTCAGGGCTTATTCAAGCGTATTTGATTTTATGGATCGCCAAGGTTATTCCCATCTGTTGCGCATTTGGCACTATTTCCCCCAAATCAATGCATCTGAGAGCGGCCTGGAGCGATACAGAGGATTCAACGTGGGCCGGCACGAAGCATTTGTTGCCAAAGGTCGCATGATAGGCAACAAGACTGTCCCGGCAGCTTGTGCGCTGGGAACGGGCAGCGGCCCATTGGTTGTCTATTTTATCGCAGGCAAACAACCGGGCAAGCCACTGGAAAACCCCCGTCAGACAAGCGCCTACCACTACCCTGAACAGTTCGGGCCGCGCAGCCCTACCTTTTCCCGGGCCATCCTTGTTGGCACTGGCAAAAATCAAACTTTGTTTATTTCTGGAACGGCAAGTATCGTTGGACATGAAACCCTGCACGATAATGATGTCGTTAATCAAACCCGCGAAACCCTGGTCAATATCCAGACGTTACTTGAACAGGCAAAACAGGCCGGATTTGATGCCCTGGATCATGATCACCAGCTGTTTTTAAAAGTCTACCTGAAGAATCCAGATGATCTTCCGTTAGTGCATGACCAGATTACTGAAGCTGTTGGCAGCAAAAGTCACATTATTTTTTTCCAGGCTGATGTATGCCGGTCAGACTTACTGATCGAGATTGAAGCCATGGTAACCTACAACCAGCCAACCAAGAGCTAGGCCAAAAGATGCAACCCCTATTCCAAGCTTGTTTAATTCGTCGCATTATTCCCCAAAGGGGGCATATCTGCGAACTTTCGTTTTGGGCATTGCGAAAGTGAACCCTATTTTGAAATGGCTGAGGCTACCCTATGAATATTTTGTACTCTATGGGGGATTACTCTTTTTTGGCGTAATGTGTCTGAGCTGGAGCCTGCCAGCCAGCTTGCTGTATCCGCTGTTACCTAGAAAAATAGGTGCACCATTGGGCCAGTTTGTCATCATGGCTGGATTTCGCAGCTACATTTTCCTGTTAAATGCCAGTGGCATTGTTAAATGCGACCTCAGCGCGCTGGACGCCCTGCGAAAAGAAGGGTCGCTCATCATTGCTCCCAACCACCCTGCCCTCATCGATGTTGTGCTGGTGGCCTCGCGTCTGCCGCATATCGTGTGCGTTATGAAAGCCTGGATCTGGGACAGCCTCATGTTAGGTGGTGGCGCAAGACTTGCAGGCTATATCCGCAACGACTCCCCCGGCAACATGATACGCCTGGCCGCAGCAGCCACCCAGAACGGCAATCAACTGTTGATTTTCCCGGAAGGCACGCGAACGCAAGCCCATCCCATAAATGATTTCAAAGCTGGTTTCGCCCTCATTGCCAAGAAGGCTGGTGTACCGGTGCAAACCGTATTCATTGAAACCAATAGCCCGTTTTTATGCAAAAACTGGCCTCTTCTAAAAAAACCGGAGTTCCCGATTTATTATCGGGTTTTCCTGGGCCAGCGTTTTGAAGTCACGGGCGATGTTAAAACATTTGTTTCCGAGCTAAAACGTTATTTCATTCAGCATCTTGATTCGCCAAACCAATGCCCCGGCGAATCCAGCCCGCTTAATATCACGCTTAACGCATGACCATCGCCTCCACCACCCATCTTGTCCTCATCCCCAGTTACAACACGGGAGAAACTGTATTTTCAACGGTAAAAGCAGCAAGACAATTCTGGGAACCGGTTTGGGTCATCGTGGATGGCAGTACGGATGGAACAGCTGAAAAACTCAGCAATATGGCAAAGACCGACCCTGGTCTGAAAGTATTTCTGTTGCCGCAAAATCAGGGAAAAGGGGCAGCAGTACTGCACGGACTCAATGAAGCCACTCAAGCCGGCTACACACACGTCCTCACCATGGATGCAGACGGACAACACCCTTCTGATAAAATCCCTGAATTCATGGCAACATCCCAGGCCAATCCGAAATCCCTCATTCTGGGCCGCCCCATTTTTGATGCAAGCGCCCCGTCCCTGCGAGTCAATGGCCGCAAAGTCTCCAACTGGTGGGCAAATCTGGAAACACTATGGCAAGGCATAGGTGATTCGCTCTTCGGGTTCCGCGTATATCCCGTTGCACCATTAAGAAAAGTAATGAAAGGCCAGCACTGGATGCGCCGATTCGATTTTGACCCTGAGGCAGCCGTTCGCCTTTGCTGGCAAGGCGTAAAACCAATCAACGTATCTGCCCCTGTCAAATATCTGTTACCGGAAGAAGGCGGCGTATCCCATTTCAATTACCTTCGGGACAATGTTCTGCTCACTTGGATGCATACTCGACTTTTCTTTGGTTTTTTGATCAGATTACCGCTTTTATTGTTTAGAAAGCTGCGTAACTTTGCATAATTTTGCTGGTTGCTGTAAAGCGACAAATCCTGATCCAGTGTCACGCTAACAATAAGAACAAGCATAACTTTTAACCCAATTACGGAATGGTTCCTAAGTTATGCTATAGTGCTAAAATATTCTACCGCACTCCCGCTCATTTTTTGAATAAAGTGCTAATCAATGAATATGGACTGACGCATTTACAATTTCTTTTAGGATGGTTATTTACGGCATCACATCTGATTTTATTAGGAAATATTCAATGAAATATGTTTTATACGTCACTATGATATTTTATATTCCGTCTTTTAGGACGGCTAGTTTACATTAGGGCAAATAGGGCTAGCCATGGTTCTTCGAATCGCCACATGCGACTACTTTGCAACGTTGGAAGATTTTGCGACTCATCTCCCCCCGTCGCTAGATTCTGAGCTTCTAGTTTTGAAGGGTCATTTGCTCATTGAGCGCCTTCTAGAGAACTACCTTGTGCTAAATCTTCCAAATTCGCGAGAGCTAGATGATGCGAGATTTACTTTCGCCCATAAGCTTGCGGTCACCGCTGCCCTTTGCAAGGACCAAGAAGCCAAACCCCTCTGGAAATCCATTCGTCTGCTGAATAATCTCCGCAATGAGCTATCGCACCAGCTTGAGAGCTCCAGAAAGGAGTCGTTGACGCTAGAGTTCATTCGTTCGGTTGATCGATCACCTGAGATGTCAGAGATTGGTGCGCCACCCGAAGTTACCGAAACTTTGCATAGAGCAATCTTCGCAGTTCACGAAGCGCTTTCCATGAGGGTGAATTTATGACGAAGCGTGCCCCAACCCATCATTCCACCGGACCTGCGCGAAAATCCGCGCAGGCCCGGTGGAATGATGGGTTGGGCATGTAAATGAACATGATGAGAAAAATTGCTCGTTGGTCTCTGCTTCTCACTGGCATTGTTCTTTTTCTTGTTTATCTAAATCATGCTATGGCTCGGGCTTGGCTTGCTAGTGGGCCACCCACACCAAACCCTGAGGGTTGGCTTTTCAGTGCGGGCAATTTTTTGTCATGGTCTTTGGCATCTTTAAGTGCTGGCATCGGAATGTTTATTCTCATTGGAAAGTTACCTTCACTCAGTAGAGTGGCCGTTACTTTTCTCATTGTTGCAGTTGTTCTTGGTGTCTTTCCTAGCGCCAGAGAGTTTGTTGCAACTGACCGTTGTTTAGATGCCGGTGGAAAATGGTCTGCTTTAGAGTTACGCTGCCTTTATGAGTAGCAGGCCCAACCAACGCCCTGAGCTCGACAGTTATTGGGTATAGGCTGATTGATTCAGACAGGTTGGCGATGGCGATGTTTCAGGAAAATAGGGAATCAAAATTATGATGACGATTTGGTTTGAAAAAACTCCTTCCCATGCTGAACCAGGAGTTCAGCATGGGAAGGAGTTTTTTCTACAGCGTCGTTAGGGGATGCCTGCAAAGCGTTAGCGTATTTAACGAAAAAGGGTACAATATTCGACATGAATACTATTTCTATTACCGACATTCTTGAGCTTCCTGTTCAGGAACGTATCCGTCTCGTTGAGCTTATCTGGGACAGCGTTGCAGCCGTTCCTGAAGCCTTGGAAATTTCGCCCGAGCTGAAGACTGAACTTGAAGCTCGCTTTGAGGAGTTCGAGGCAAATCCGGAATCTGGCTATTCCTGGGATCAGGTTAAATCACGCCTCAAAGATGGTTCATGGCGTTCCGCCTGAAATTTTCAGCGCGAGCGTTGCGTGAAATTGGCGAAGCTCAAGAGTGGCACTAATTGCAGAGTCCCGGCCTCGGTGAAGAATTCATCGCCGCAATGGAGTTGCAGCTGAAACGGCTAGAGCAAGCACCTTTGCTTTATGCCGAAGTAATTCCCAATGTTCGCCGAGCTCTCCTTCCACGATTCCCTTACGGCTTGTTTTATGCGGCGCGGGGTGATCTCGTATATATCTTGGCTGTGTTACATGATGCTCGCAATCCGAGTCGTTGGCCAAAAAACAGCTAACAATTAAGGTTAGTTGCGTGATCGCAAAGCGAGCCACGATCTGAAACGTTTGTTGGACGGGCCCGGTGGGGCCTCACAAACGCTATGCAAATAGCTCTTCAATCCGGTTTCGCAATGACGGGCTGAGATGCCCAGAATTTTTAAGCAAGTCCCTTCCAACAAGATAACACCCTCAGTTTCAGTGCCAGATGGGACTGTGTGATACATTTTCAACCATTTTCAGGGTGAGCTGAACCGCGCCTGCTGGTTGCAGCAGGATTTTGCGCAGGAATTCCACACCACTCAGTGTACGATGATCACGCGCCGCTTTGCGACAGTAAAACCCGTGTTTGGTGATCTGCGCGGGAATAAACACTTGCACCGCTTTACTTTGCGTGGCAGAACCAAGGTTGATGGGCAGTGGAAGTTATTTTGCATGGTGCATCATATTGAGAAACTGGCGAATCAGGGTTATGCTGCTAAATAGTGGGCGGAAAAGTCTAGCCAACTCTGTACCCTGCTTACTGGCTGGTCTGATCAGTCAAGTTTGCGACAGCAACATTTTAGAAAAACAGGGAATCAAAAATGATGATAGCTGTTTGGTTTGAAAAAAATACTCCCCACGCTGAACGAGGGGTTCAGAATGTGGTCTTTCTACAGCGTCGTTAGAAGGCTAAAAACCGATGGGTGTAACTATTCATTTTGAGGGTCGATTGAAAGATGAAGCTTCATTTGAAGCTATCATGGCCGAGACTAGACTATTCTGTGAAGATCGCTCTTGGCCTTATGAAAGTATCAATGAGCCACACGTAAAACTAAGCCGTGTTCGTGATGAAAAAGATTGGGATTACGAAGGCTCAGTAAAAGGAATTGCGGTTCAGCCGCATGAGAACTCAGAGCCATTTCGGCTTGAATTTGACAAAGATCTCTATATTCAAGAGTACACAAAAACTCAGTTTGCCCCGATAGAGATTCACATTGGGCTAGTCGAGCTCTTGAGTCGTTTACAACCGCACTTTGATCATCTTGAAATAATTGACGAGGGTGAGTTCTTCGAGACACGTGACCACGATACGCTAGTAAAACATATCAACCGTTGCTTTGAAGTGTTGGATGAATATCTTGTTCAAGAAGACAAGTATTACGGGCCCGTCCGTCTAGAAAGCAATCGCATTGCGGATGTAATGTCCCGTGACTAAGCCTTCTAACTCACGCCCTGAGGGCGACAGTCAATGCGTATAGACTGATTGATTCAGGCCGGTTGGCGACGGCGATGTTTCTGGAAAACAGGAAATCAGGAAATCAGGAATGATAATGTCGGTTTGGTTTGAAAAAAATCCTTCCCATACTGAACGAGGGGTTCAGAATGGGGTTTTTCTACAGCGTCGTTAATTGCTCAATGTCTGCCACGTTTAGTCGCCTGATTTTCATGTTTGCTTTCTTCCAGCTACAGGCTTGCTGGGCTGGCTCTGTGTACAGAACCGTTGGCCCTGATGGAAAGGTAATCTACACGGATATACTACCTACTTCTGGGCCTGTCCAGACGTTGGCCAAAATCCGCTCCAGAGCCTCTGTTCCTAAGGATGACCCTGTGAAAGCCGCACTAATACTCTACACAAAGGAAATTATTGTTGAAACAGCGTATCAGTTTTGTCGCGACCAAGTACCCGATTCAGCCCAAGCCGTGAAAGGCGCACACGATAAATGGATGGAGCAACATGCCAGTCTCTTGATCAAGAAAATTACGGTACTGCATGACAGACTCACCATGAATGAACTACGCGTGATTGCAGCCCAAGCAGAACAAGAGAATGAAAAAAATCTCCGAATCATGAGGGTAGCCCCAGCCGCAGAGCGCAGTAAGTGGTGTTACAACGCCCCCAAAACTTTCGCTTCCCCGGAATTCAACTTGGCGGGCAAACCCGTCCTCGTCGAGACAATCATGAACTACAGGATTAAGCAGTGACGCAATCTAAGTCCGAATCTAGCGCATGGCGGCTGGCAATTCTGGTGATGTTAAGGCTGTGGGTGAAGGTGTTTCTGAGCTACGGATTGATTACGGCCCTGGTTACAGGGTGTATTTCACGAAACGTGGGCGCGAAGTTGTAATTTTGTTGGCTGGTGGAGATAAAACAACTCAACCGGCAGACATTAAAAATGCCTTACGTCTTGCACGCAACCTATAGGAGCGCATAATGGTAAAAACAAAAACCACACGCTACGATGTAGCAGAACATTTACGCACACCAGAAGACATGGCTGCCTACCTTGAAGCTTGCCTGGAAGAAGCAAATGGTGATGCCTCTTTCATTACAAAAGCTCTTGGCGACATCGCACGAGCAAATGGTATGACCCAGCAGGTCTGTCCCGCGAAAGCCTTTACAAAGCACTCTCAGGTGATCATGCACCAAGTTTCGATACCATTCTAAAAGTGGTCGGCGCATTGGGGCTCAAGCCACATACAGAAGCCGTCCATGCCTAGTCAAACGGCCAACTCATCATTCTACCGGACCTTGCGCATAAAGCCGCGCAAGGTCCGGTGAATTTATTCGTTAGGCCTCGCAAACACACTCATGCCAAGCATCCACACAAATCCAGCGCTTCCATTCCTGCTCCTGGGTGGCGCCATGCTTGGGGCACTCAGTTGGTTTGCTGCCTCAGTCGTTTCCGGTACGTTCGAGCCCTACGATTCGGGGGCGGGCCTGCTGGTGAACCAGGCCATCCTCTCCGTATCAGCAGCAGTCCTGGCATGGCACTATCGAATAGGCGTGCCATTGCTGTTCATGGCGAGCGCCTACCTTGGCATGAACGCATTCGCCTACGGTTTCGGTGGCTCAGAGATAAGAATATGGTTTGCACTTGGTGCTATGGTGAGTTCGCTCCTTTTTCTGGCGCCTATGGTGCTCACGCTTGGCACAGTGGCACTTCGCCGCCACCTCCGTAAGCCATCTGCGCTAGAAGATGCGAATCCTCAATCAATTCAAGAATGAACCACTTACCATGAAATGGATAGCTCCTACGACCTTCATCCTAATGGCCGTTGCTGCGTCTACTACCCTCTTTTTTGTGAGCGCACTTAAACCGACCAGTACTGGTGCGTTTGTGTTTTTCGCAGTATGGCTAATCCTCCCTTATGTAATAATTTGCGCAACACTATTAATCTTGCAGCGTAAGGGAACGACATCTTTTCATTGGTATGTTGTCGCAGTCATAGTATCCATAGGCGGCATTGTATTTTTGGCGGATGTCATTTTCTGGAACCAAGATGCTCAGGGAGCAATCGCAGTGTTAATGACTCCAATACTCCAAGGCAGTGTGGCTCTTTTACTAGCGATTGCTTGGCGGTTGTCGCGAAATATGCTCGCCTAACGATTTAAGTGAGTTACGTGATCGCAAAGCGAGCCACGATCTGAAGCGTTTGTTGGACTAACCCGGTGGAGCCTCACAAACGCTTGCAAATAGCTCTTCATTCCGGTTTCGCAATGTCGGGCTGAGTTGTCCAGATTCTTTAAGCAAGCCCCTTCCAACAACACAGCCAGAAGGGAGTGTGTGATGCTTTTTAAGCCATTTTCAGGGTGAGTTGAACCGCGCCTGCTGGTTGCAGCGGGATTTTGCGCAGGAAATCCACACCACTCAGTGTACAAAGATAATCACGCGCCGTTTTGCGACAGTGGAGCCGGCGTTTGGTAACCTGCGCGAGAATAAATGCTTGCAGCGCTTTACGCTGCGTGGCAGAACCAAGATAGATGGATAATGGAAGCTGTTTTGCATGGTGCATGATATTGAGAAACTGGCGAATCAAGGTTATGCTAGGCAAATAGTTAAAGGAAGGGTCTATTCGTCCCAGTATCGTGCGTATAGGAGGGTCCGATCAGTCAGGTTTGCGATGGCAACATTTTAGAAAAGCAGGGAATCAAAAAAATGATGATGACAGTTTGGTTTGAAAAAATTCCTCCCAACGCTTAACCAGGTGTTCAGAATGGGGGTTTTCTACAGCGTCGTTATGCATAAGAAAAAACTATTCTCATTAATTTCAGCTATTCTTCTTGGGTCACTCTTTGGTGCAATAGTTAAGATAGCTTACGCTTTACCCAGTCCATTACCGACAACTGGCTTTTATATGTACTTAATTACCTCACCACTTGGTATGCTTATGTTAGATTCCTTCGGTGGTAAAGCTGGGGTACTGATTGCAGTTCTAATCAAAGCGGCTCCCAATAGTATGTTAATTGGTATCGTTGCGGGTATAACACTGCACAACATTAATTGTCAAAGAACATTTTTTTACTCAACACTTTGGTTGCCAATGTCCAATGCTATTTTGGGTTATATCTCTATATTTAACATTTCCGATGCAGATGTAATTTATCTACCAAAATTACAAGAAATGTTCGGTAGCCTTTTATGGCAAAATTTTTGCATTTATAGTTGGTTTATTTTGTCGTTATTTATCTCGTTTATAGTATCTAGACGGATAATGCAACCCAAGCCCTGAGGTCGACAGTTAAAGCGTATAGGCTGATTGATTCAGGCAGGTTGGCGACGGCGATGTTTCTGGAAAAGAGGGAATCAGGAATGATAATGTCGGTTTGGTTTGAAAAATTCCTTCCCATGCTGAACGAGGAGTTCGGAATGGGGGTTTTCTACAGCGTCGTTACACATAAGAGGTTTGCATGATGGAACGACATCCAATAGAACTTCAAATCGAAAAGGCTGATACTGCAATTGTCCAAGAAGATTTCGATACATTAATGAACATCTACTCTGAAGATGCAGTGTTGGTCATTAAGCCTGGCATGAATGCCACCGGAAAGGTTCAGATCAGAAAAGCATTTGAAGCAATCGCGGGTCACTTTAATCACACTCTGCAAGTCGAGCAGGCCGGAATGAAAATATTGGAAGCTGGTAACACAGCTTTGGTTTTAGCCAAAACTGTAGTTTCAGCATCCAATATGCCTGCAACTGAAAGGAGCGCCACGTATGTTTTCAAGAAAAGCTCTGACGGTGACTGGCTGTGCCAAATAGACAACTCTTATGGACATGAATTGCTACTCCATGAAAATGTCTAACGATTAAGGAGAGTTCGTGATCGCAAAGCGAGCCACGATCTGAACCGTTTGTTAGACGAGCCCGGTGGGGCCTCATAAACGCTATACAAATAGCTCTTCAATCCGGTTTCGCAATAACGGGCTGAGATGCCCAGAATCTTTAAGCAAGTCCCTTCCAACAAGATGACACCCTCAGTTTCACTGTCAGAAGGGGTTGTGTGATGCGTTTTCAGCCATTTTCAGGGTGAGTTGAACCGTGCCTGCTGGTTGCAGCAGGTTTGCGTGGGATGCTGGTTTACTTTTGCTGGGCTGGTTATACTCACGTTGGGCGGCAATTGTTACAATATAAGTCCATCACGACATTCAAGCGTGACTCGCCCAGAAGCGGGCGAGCCCCTTAGTTTAAAGTTATGAGTCATATCGTGAGCACAGAAAAGCTGGCAGAGGATATTGAGAACACTTTCCCTATCGTAGACATGCCGCGTGGGTCGGATATTTCTTTTCACAAAGACGGTTGTTTTGAGTGTAGCTGGCTTGCTGAGAAACTTGAGCGTTATAGAGGAAAAGAATTTACTGGTGATGCAATCCGCCTTATCCATCAGGAGCTGACCTGCTTGTCAGCTAAAGCATGGCGTTGGATTTTACCGCATTATCTAAAGTTCTGCCTGACATCTGAGGCCGCGTACAACACCATGGAGACAGAATTCCTTATATACAATTTGGGGCCAGACTTAAAGTATCAAAAGGATACGCTGCAAAGACTTACAGAATTGAACACTGCACAAATCGCTTGCTTAATACATTTCTTGGACTGGTGTTCAAACCATGAATACTGGAGCGAATATTGTCCCGAAGAAATTAAAAAAGCCATAAACTTCTTATGCACCATAAACGCATAAAAATTCGGTCGAGAGGGACCGCAAACGTTAACTGGTTCTCATCCGGAAACATCTGCATTCTTCCTCCCCCTTGATGGTGGAAGGCCTGGAAGAGGATGGTATCGCCTTGAAATTTAACCCCTCTCCCCAACCCTTGTATGATTAGTTTTACTGGACATGGATTAATTTTTGTTGGTTAATTCTATCTGGTTCGGCACGGCAG